>DQTM01000041.1 GCA_015662785.1 Sulfurospirillum arcachonense
AAAAGAGAACTTTTCAATCAAGATATAAAATCCTATGATAAAAAACTAAAAGATACTATTCTGAGCTCGTCATTTCTCGTCATAGGTGGTGCAGGTTCCATTGGTCAAGCCGTCACAAAAGAGATTTTCAAACGTAATCCTAAAAAGTTACACGTTATAGATATCTCAGAAAATAATATGGTAGAGCTTGTACGTGATATACGTTCTTCCTTAGGGTACATAGATGGTGATTTTCAGACTTTTTCACTGGATATCGGCAGCTTGGAATATGATGCATTTATAAAAAATGACGGACAGTATGATTATGTGCTTAACCTTTCTGCACTTAAGCATGTTAGAAGCGAGAAAGATCCTTTTACGCTTATGCGTATGATAGATGTGAATGTGTTTAATACAGACAAAACTTTACAACAAGCTATAAGCAATGGAAGCAAAAAATACTTCTGTGTTTCTACAGATAAAGCAGCAAATCCTGTCAATATGATGGGGGCTTCTAAGAGAATTATGGAGATGTTTGTTAATCGAAGATCTTTAGATATTAAGGTTTCAATGGCAAGGTTTGCCAATGTGGCTTTTTCTGATGGCTCTTTGTTACATGGATTTAACCAACGTATAGAGAAAAAACAACCTATTGTTGCTCCAAATGACATTAAGCGTTATTTTGTCACAGCACAAGAGAGTGGTGAACTTTGCTTGATGTCTTGCATTTTTGGAGAAAATAGAGATATCTTTTTTCCTAAACTTAGTGAAGAGTTACATCTTGTATCTTTTGCAGATATTGCAGTTAAGTATCTGAGAGTAAAAGGTTATGAACCTTACCTGTGCTCAGGTGAAGATGAAGCAAGAGAACTTGCCAAAACACTCCCCGAGCAAGGAAAGTGGCCTTGTTTTTTTACTTTTAGTGACACGACTGGTGAAAAAGATTTTGAAGAGTTCTTTACAGATAAAGAAACTCTTGATATGAATAAGTTTGAAAACCTAGGTGTCATAAAAAATAAATTAGAATACAATGAAGATTTATTGAATGAATTTGAAACAACTATAAAAGATATGAAAAAGAAGAAGGAATGGACAAAAGATGAGATAGTTAAACTTTTCTTTAAGATGATCCCAGACTTTGGGCATAAAGAGATTGGTAAATACTTAGATGGGAAAATGTAATGTTCCAAGATACCGTTGATTTTATACAAGCTACTTTTCGTACCACGAAGTTTATCCCCCTGCATGAACCAAAATTTATAGGTAGTGAAAAAAAATATTTGAATGAATGTATAGATTCAACTTTTGTATCTTCAGTTGGAAAATTTGTAGATAAATTTGAAGAAATGATAGCAAAATACACAGGTGCAAAATATGCTGTTGCAACTTCTAATGGTACTTCAGCATTACATATTTCACTGCTTCTTTGTGGGGTTGAGTCTGGTGATGAAGTGATTACGCAGCCTTTAACCTTTGTTGCCACTTGCAATGCTATTGACTACTGTAATGCAAAACCTATTTTTGTGGATGTAGATAGGGAGACAACGGGACTATCTTCAGATGCCTTGAAAGAATTTCTAGAAGAAAATACTACTGTTAAAAATGATCAATGCATCAATATCAAAACAGGTAAAGTTATCCGTGCTTGTGTGCCTATGCATACTTTTGGTCATGCATGCCAGATAGATGATATTGTAGAGGTTTGCGACAAATACCATATTGCAGTGGTGGAAGATGCAGCTGAATCTCTTGGTAGCTACTACAAAGGTAAACATACAGGGACTTTTGGAAAGCTTGGAGCTATAAGTTTCAATGGAAACAAGATAATAACTTCAGGTGGTGGTGGTTGTATCATTACAGATGATGAAATACTGGCAAAAAAAGCTAAGCATATAACAACTACTGCGAAGGTACCACATAAGTGGGAGTATACTCATGATGAAATAGGCTATAATTACCGTATGCCAAACCTCAATGCTGCTCTCGTTGTTGCTCAATTGGAAAATTTAGATAAGGTCTTAGAAAATAAACAAGAATTGGCGAATAGCTATAAATATTTTTTTGAAGATAAAGAAATTAATTTTCTAAAAGAACCAAAAGATAGTCGGTCAAACTACTGGCTTAATGCAGTAGTGTTAAAAGACAAAAATGAGAGAGATTCATTTCTAGAGTTTACTAATACAGGAGGAATAATGACGCGCCCTATCTGGACACTCATGAATAAGCTTGAAATGTTTAAAGATTCTCAATGTGGAAAATTAGATAATGCACAATGGCTGGAAGAGAGAGTTGTTAATATACCAAGTTCTGTGAGGCTTTAATGGAAGAAATAATTTTAATAGGCGGTGGTGGTCATTGTAAATCAGTCATTGATGTTCTTGAACAAGAGGGTAGATTTAAAATAGCTGGTATTATTGACAAGCCTGAACTTCTTGGAAATAAAATCTTAAACTATAAAGTTATAGGTAGTGATGATGATTTAAAAAAACTAGCTAAACAATACAAAAATGCCATAGTCACTGTTGGTCAAACAGTATCGTCAGACATTAGAGTAAAACTATTTACTCTAGCAAAAGAGGCAGGATTTGTTTTTCCAACTATTATTTCCCCTAGGGCTTATGTCTCAAAATATGCAAATATTAATGAAGGCACAGTTGTGATGCATGATACACTTATAAATGCTGCTGCGCTAGTAGGCAAGAATTGTATTATTAACTCAAAAGCAATAATTGAACATGATGCTACTATTGAAGATAACTGTCATATATCTACAGGTACTATAATCAATGGGACAGTACAAGTAGGTCAAGGAAGTTTCATAGGAAGTTCTGCTACAACAAAAGAGGCTATAATTATAAAAAAAAATAGTTTTGTAAAAGCTGGGAGTATTATAAAATGAGCAAGGTGTTCATTATTGCAGAAGCTGGAGTAAACCATAATGGTTCCATTGAACTTGCTAAGAAGCTTATAGATGCAGCTAGTGAAGTTGGAGCAGACGCTGTTAAATTTCAAACATTTAAAGCAGAAAAGCTAGTGTCGAAAAAAGCAATAAAAGCAGAGTATCAAAAAAAGGCTACAGATAGCGAAGAGTCTCAGTTTGATATGTTGAAAAAATTAGAGTTAGATTTAGATACACATATTAAACTTATTGACTACTGTAAAAGTAAGAATATCATATTTCTTTCTACACCGTTTGATTATGATAGTATTAGCCTATTAGATAGTTTAGGATTAGAGATTTTTAAAATTCCAAGTGGAGAGATAACAAATCTTCCATATTTAAGAGAGATTGGAAGGCTGTCTAAAAAGGTAATACTTTCAACCGGTATGGCCGATATAGGTGAAATAGAAGATGCGTTAGATGTATTAGTAGAAGCAGGAACTCTAAACAGTGATATAACTGTTCTTCATGCAAATACAATGTACCCTACACCTATGGAAGATGTGAATCTGAGAGCCATGGTAACCATAGGTAATACTTTTGATGTAGCCTATGGATATAGTGATCATACTTTAGGCATAGAGGTGGATATAGCAGCAGTTGCAATGGGAGCTTCTATCATAGAAAAACATTTTACACTAGATAAAACGATGGAAGGTCCAGATCATAAAGCTAGTCTTGAACCTAATGAGTTAAAAGATATGGTAAAAGCCATAAGAAATATTGAGTTAGCACTTGGTAGTTCCGTAAAGAAACCAAGTAAAAGTGAAAAACCAAATATTGATATAGCAAGAAAATCAATCGTAGTAAAATATGACATAAAAAAAGGTGATACTTTGACTGAAAAGAATCTAACTACTAAAAGACCAGGAACAGGAATTAGTCCTATGAGATGGGATGAAGTAGTAGGAAGTGTTGTAAGTCAAGACTACAAAGAAGATGATTTGATATGAGTAAAAGAAAGATTTGTGTAGTTACAGGTGCAAGGGCTGAGTATGGGCTTTTTTATCCTATATTGAAGAGGATTCAAGATTCTGGTGCATTAGAGTTGCAACTTATTGCCACAACTATGCATCTGTCTGAAGAATTTGGAAGTACATATAAACAGATCGAAAATGATGGATTTAAAATAGATGAGACTATAGAAAACCTTTTATCGCCTGATAGTAAATCAGCTATTGCCAAGTCCGCAGGTTTAGCAACTATATTGCTGACTGATGCTTATGCAAGACTGAACCCAGATATAGTTTTACTTTTGGGAGACAGATATGAAACACATGCTGCTGCAACCACTGCTATGCTTATGAATATACCCATCGCACATATCCATGGTGGGGAAATTACAGAAGGTGCCGTGGATGAGCAAATAAGACACTCTATAACTAAAATGAGTTACTTACATTTTACATCAACTAAAGCATATCAACAAAGAGTTATTCAACTAGGAGAAGATCCATCAAGAGTTTTTGTGTCTGGTGCCCCTGGTGTTGATAATATCGTCAACTTGAAACTACTTTCAAAAGCTGAATTAGAAGGTGATATAAATTGGGAATTTGGTGAAAAATCTGCATTATTTACATATCATCCTGTTACTTTGGCCGATAATGACATAAATGATGAGCTAAATCATATATTTACGGCATTAGGACAAGCTGACATAAATATTTTGTTTACCTATGCCAATGCTGATGATAATGGTAGAGCAATTAACCAAAAGATAGAAAAAATCTGCCAAACAAACCCTAGCAAGTATAAAGTTGTAAAAAGCCTGGGTCAATTACGATACTTAAGTGCTATGAAATATGTAGATATACTTATAGGAAATACATCAAGTGGAATCATTGAAGCATCTAGTTTTCAAAAACCTGTAGTCAATATTGGTGATAGACAAAAAGGAAGACTTCAAAGTGGAAATATAATTGATTGCAGTATCGAAACACTTAAAACTGCTATCAGCCATGCACTTTCAAGCAAGTTCCAAAAAAACTGTAAAACACTTAGTAATATTTATGGTAATGGTGATGCAAGTGATACCATAGTAGATGTGTTGTCAAATGCTAAATTGTCAATAGTTAAAAAATTTGTGGATATGGATAAATAGTATGAAAGATATACAAAAACTAAAACTTAAAATAAATTCTACCATTAAAGAGGCTTTACAGATAATAGACCTAGGTGCAGTAAAATTTGCAATAGTTGTAGATAATGAAGATAAACTTATAGGGACTTTGTCTGATGGAGACATAAGAAGAGCAGTTTTAGACGGAAAAGTCTTAGAGAATACCATAGAAAATATATATTGCAAAGAACCTACCATTGCCAATGTAAATGCAAGTAAAGAAGAGATAATAAATATATGTACTTCTAAGAAGTTGTATCAAATTCCTATAGTTGATGATTTTGGTAAGGTAGTTAGTGTAGATATTTTAGATGAGCTATTGAAGCCAACAGCTTACCCAAACAAAGTTGTTTTGATGGTGGGTGGTTTAGGAACAAGACTTAGACCCCTTACAGATAATACACCTAAACCAATGTTGCCTATAGGAGGGAAGCCCATACTGCAAACGATAGTGGAAAAATTTGCTAGTTATGGTTTTGTTAATATAATTATGTGTATTGGATATAAGTCAGAGACCATCCAGAACTTTTTTGGAAATGGCAGTAAGTTTGGTGTGAAGATAGAGTATGTGATAGAAGAAAAAAGAATGGGAACGGCTGGGGCATTGAGCCTTTTAACTGAGAA
>DQTM01000084.1 GCA_015662785.1 Sulfurospirillum arcachonense
AAGTCAGCTAGTCGTATTGCTTCCATTTCATCTTCATATATAACAACTATTTCTAGTGCCTCTCTTGGTAAACCACAAGGTTTAAAAGAGAGTTTACTGTGGTCAACATTTATATTTCTATTCTTTCTTTTTCTTCCACAACAATTCATTGTAAATCCTAATATGCACATATGTTCGTAATTATAACGAACATATGCCCATATATCAATAGCTATAAATTATAATTAATATAAATTATAGTTAACACTACATTAACAATCTGGTTATAGAATTATAGTATCGAAGGAGGAGGTTATGAAAAAGATAACGTCTTTAAGTTTAGGTTTTTCATTTGTAATTATGAGTTGTACAGGAATAGTATTATATATAGCACCTCATGGGAGAGTGTCAAGATGGCTCGATTGGCATCTGTTTGGACTTGATAAAGCCCAATACCAAGGGTTACATACAACTTCAATGGTTACATTGTTATTTTTTGGAGTATTGCATATATATTTTAATTGGAAAGTAATTTTATGCTATATGAGAGATAGTGGTAAAAAGATATCTTTTACAAAAAAAGAATTTTTAATTGCTATTGTTTTAAATTCATTTTTTATTATAGGAACATTAACATCAACTCAACCATTTAAAGGCTTTATAGATTTAGGTGAAAATTTAAAAAATTATTGGGGAGAAAAATCGATTGTTATTGATAGTCCATTAACTTTAGATAAAATACAAATAAATATCAAACCACCTCCTGAACAATTAGGGAAAAAAACTTTGCAAGATTTAAGTGATATGGGTAATATAAATTTAGAAAAAGCAATTAAAATTTTACAAGCAAAAGGGCTTAATAATATTGATTCAAGTATTAGAATAAGGGAGATTGCTAATGAATTAGAGTTAACACCTACGGATGTTTATAAACTTTTAACCAAATTGTGAGGTTAGATGTAAAGGGGTATTCCCCTTTACATCTAAAGATAATGACTAGTCGCGTCTTCTTCTAGAGTTTCTTTCGCCTCTACTGTCGCTACTTCTGCCACGGCTTCCACCGCCACTTCCGCCACGACCGCCACGACCGCCACGACCGCCACGGTAACCACCGCCACCACTGCCGCCTCTTGAATTTCTTCCGTATCTTCTGTTACCCTTGCTTCTCTCTTTTTCTGCAAGTTTTTTGATGATACCACTTAAAGAGTTTTTATCAAATCCTATCTTATCTGGACCTTGTGGAGAGTTTTTATCCATCATAACACTTATAAGTTTTAGTGCTATTTGAGCCATATCTATATCTTCTTCAAGTAAGTTTAGTAGCTCTTGTGCATTGTCGTTTAGGCTTGCATTTTTTATATCTGCTGCCATTTTCTCTAATCTACTTTTACTTACGTCCATAAGAGTAGGAACAAGTTTTTGGTTCAAGTCAGAGCCAACTTTTTTACCAATTCTTTGCATTGAGTGGTACTCGTTAGGAGTTACTAGAGTAATTGCAGTTCCTTTTCTACCAGCACGTCCTGTTCTACCAATACGGTGAACATAACTCTCTGGGTCAAAAGGCATATGGAAGTTAAAAACGTGAGAAATATCTGCAACATTAAGTCCACGAGCAGCAACATCAGTTGCAACTAGGATTTCAAGTTGAGAACTTTTAAATGCTTTAATTGTTGTTTCTCTTTGGTTTTGTTCCATGTCGCCATGAAGTCCCTTAGCTGTGTATCCTACTGCCATTAGGTGAGTTGAAAGACGATCAACTTCTCTTTTTGTTCTACAAAATATGATTGATTTAACAGGGTCAGTAGCGTCTAGTAGTCTAACTATCGCACTATCTCTCTCGTACTCGTTGATTACGTAGTATTGCTGCTCTATATCTGTATTTGTAGTGCTATCTTTTGGAGTTACACTTACGTATTTTGGGTCTTTTAAGATTTTCTTTGCAAGTCTTTTAATAGGCTCAGGCATAGTTGCTGAGAAAAGAAGTGTCTGTCTATCTTCTGGTAAGTATGAAAAAATCTGCTCAATATCTTCTAAAAATCCCATATCTAGCATTTCATCAGCTTCATCAAGAATTATGATTTTTGGAGCGAAATCTCTTAGTCTGTTGTTCTTTAGAAGGTCTATAAGACGTCCTGGAGTTGCTACAACTACTGAAGCACCTTTGTCTATAAGTCCTATTTGACGTGAGTATGAACTACCACCATATACTGTTACTGTTCTTACTCCACTTTCGCGACCAAGTGTGAAAAGCTCATCACTTACTTGAGTTGCAAGTTCTCTTGTTGGAGTTACAACTAGAATTTCTACTTTGTTTGAACGAGTGTCTATCATACTTATAGCCGGTAGACCAAATGCTGCTGTTTTTCCTGTTCCTGTTTGTGCTTGTGCTACTATGTCGTGACCTTGAAGAACTAGAGGGATTGCCTCTTCTTGAACTGGGCTTGGCTCTTTAAAGCCAGCTTCGTTGATTGCCTTCATGATGTTTTCGCTTAGTCCGAATGATTCAAATGTTACTGCCATTTTGTTTTTCCTGTGTTTTGATTTGTCCAAAACTTCGGGTGTGAAGTGAGCGCAGGAAACTATCCTACTACATAAAAAATTAGTTAGTTTTCAAATGGTTTGAATAAACTGCACAACTAGTATGTAAAAACCTACTAGCTTGCTGAGAGTCGTTTGTCAGTCTTGAGTAAGTTTTGAGCTTCTTAAAGAAGTCTTGAATTTGACCGCATTTTATCTAAAGTTTCCTTAAGATTTGATTGAGTCTATTAAAAAGTCTATTTGAGGATGTATTATAGCTCTTATTTCATCTATATTTTTGTTGATTGCTATGGAGTTTAAAAGAGTCCCATGAAAACTATTTGCAAATAAATTTGCGGTCAAATTGATGTCAATGGTTTTAAATTCACCACTATTCGTACCTTCTTTTAGAATTTTTTCAAGAGTATCTATCTCTTTAATTCTCTCTTGTTTAAAGTGCTTTACAAGTCCATCATGAGAAAAATTTAGTATAGTTGACATATTCATAGCTAAGAGTTTAAGAAGTATATCCATATTGTGATCTTCTTCTAAAATTGAAAAGTCAAAGTAATGGTTGATTTTTTCACTAGCAGTAGAGTCTTTACTGAAGTTTTCTTTTCTATTTTTATCTAAGAGTTCATTTGCATAGTTCCAAATTTCTAAGACAATCTCTTCTTTAGTTTTAAAGTAAAGATAAACTGTTCCTTTAGCTACATTTGCTTCTTTAGCAATAGCTTCTACAGAAGTTTTTACCAATCCAAATTTGGCTAAAAGTGGTATTGCAGCAAGAGCTATTGCTCTTTTTTTTTCATTTTTATCAACTTTTCTTAACATGTAGACTTCTTATATAACCCTTTATAGTTTCAGCAACTCATAGATAAGTTTAAGTGAGGCAGTTTATCTTTTGCGTAGCTATAGCTACGGATGAGATGAACTAACGAAGCTTAGGCTTATCTATGAGTTGCCCAAAGGGAGGAATTAGAAGTAGCAATCTTGCACAAAACTTTTAATCACATAGCTTAAGCTATGCCTCAAAAAAGGTTTTGCACAATCTTACTACTTCTAAGTCCTCTGAGACTATAAAGGGTTATATAATAAGTCCTATAGTAAATACATTCCTATTATTTTGTCTATTATACTCTATTTTCATATTGTGAAGCTTTATGATGTTGATTGTTATGAAAAGCCCAAAACCT
>DQTM01000018.1 GCA_015662785.1 Sulfurospirillum arcachonense
AGCGAGTTTCTAGTGATGGGAAAGAGGAGATTTTGAAAGTTAAAGAGATTGATTATGCTAATAGTGAATTGATTTTTGAGACGGAGCATTTTAGTACATTTTGGATAGGAAAACATGGTATATGTTGTTTTAGAGAAAAAAGTTCATTTGGAAAATGGGATGAAAGGGGGTCAGATATTATCAGTATTAGAGGCATAAGTTTTAAAAAATATGGTCCATACCACTATTTAGCAGATTCTTTGGATTCTTACTGTACCAAAAAAGGAATTGATGAAACAGTATGTAATACTTGGATAAAATATTTTCAAAGTAAAAAGTTACCAATAGAAAAAGAAGATTCAGAAATAACAGCAAATAAAATAGATTATGCTTATAAAAGTTTTTTTGAAATAGCTAATAATTATCAACTTTTTAATAACCTTTATTATACATGGGGACTTTCTTTATCTTTACCTGACTTTCCTGGAAACAATGGAAATGATGCAAAAGGCAAATATAAAGTTATATATGATTATATGTACAAAGACTCTATTGAAGGAGAAATAAGAAAAGTAAATTTTGGTAATTTTTTATCTCAAGGTTTTAGTACTTACCTTTCAGCTACTTCTGTTCGTAAACTAGTTAATGATAGTCCATTAAGTGCAAATGTAAATAATTTAGTTTATGAAAGTAAATTTATAAAAACATTGGGAGCAATTAATACAGTATATATAAATAGTTCCGAATTACTTAATGAGCTTGAAAATGAGGACATATATACAACGGAAACAGTAATTTATAAAAAAATAGCTGATTTTATAGGAACAACATTACTTGGAAATGTACCTATTTTAGGTACTGTATATACGGAGGTATTTAAATATGGTAGAGATTTAATTGACCGTTTTGATAATTCAAGATTTCAAAATTCTTATACATTCAATACAACTAGTGGAACTATAGAAAGTAAATTTAATATATTTTTTTATAACGTAACACATGATGCTTTCAATACTACAAATTTTACAAAATATTATGTTGATACTTTTGGTTCTCTTATTAAGGAAGATTCAAATGGTAGTGTTAAGCTTGTTTCAAAATCAGAAGCAAAAAAAATGGCAGATTATTTAATAAATCCTTTTCTTAGTGAAATTGATATAGAAAAATCTCTTCCATTTTTAAGTGGCTTATATCTAACTTTAAAAAATTATGCTTATATCAAATTTGATGAAAAATATCGAAAGGAACTTATATTAAAAACTAGAATAAATGGTGCAAAGATTGCTTTAGCAATTTTACAATACTCAGGAGAAGTAAAAGCTGATGATTTAATTTATACAAAAAAAGCAAAAGTATGGACAAAAAAAGAAATTGGCGAGTATCTGCTTAATAGAAAAAAAGGTAATAAACTTCAAAAACGCTTTTTCCAAAAATCAGAAGAAGGAGAAAGTGAGATTGTAACCATACCTGTATTAGATAGTTTTGATAAATTCTTAGAGCAGATAAAAATCAATATTCCTGAATCAAAATGGGATAATATTGAAATCAAAAAAGTATCACTTAGTATTGATAAATACACGATAGAGAGCGAAGCCTCTACAGATACAATGATGCTGACCTTTAAAATGACCGAATTTGAAAGTAATTCAGACTTTTCTAAAAGCAATATCGCAAAAGATGGATTTATTCTTGCTAATGAGAAATATAGCCAAAGTTTAGCTTCTATATTTGATGACTTAGACAGTTCTGAGTTTCAAGATAGCTTTGTGGTTGTCAAGGCTAATATTTTGATTACTCTTAATGGTGTTGATAGAGTCGTTTCAAAAGAGTATCAGTTTATAAATTATCTTGATAGTGATGATGAACTTATCACAGACCCTGAATATGGGAAACTAACAAGTGCTATTAGAGATGCTGTAAGCAGTGAACCGATTGCTGATGCAAGAGTTACTCTTTTACCGATTGATATTACCAATAATACTGATGAAAGTGGTAACTATAGCTTCTCGAAACTTCCTCCAAACACTTATGATGTTAGAGTGGCTAAAGAGGGTTATAAGACGGTAACTATTTATGATGTGACACTTGCAGATGGTGAGGTTAAAAATATTGAGGTGCTATTGGCTATTGATAATGAACATGCTGAGAATAATGGTACAGCAACAATTGTTCTAAAAGATGCTCTAAATGGAGATGTTGTAATGACTGGATATGTTAAAGTAAGAGAGGGGCAAAATAATAAAACTGGAGATGTAATAAAAGAGATTACTGATGGAGGTAATAGTATTAGTTTAAATTTAATTCCTAATACTTATACGGTAGAAGTTGGGGCGAATGGATATACTCGTTCATTTAATACTGTGACTATACTTGGAGATTTGAATGGAGCTTATGAGTTTTCGATTACTCCTGTGCTATCTGCTGACCAAGTAAGAGCTGTTCTTACATGGAGTGATACTCCTAGCGACTTAGATAGTCATTTAGTTAGAAAAACAAATGGTAGTCAAGATTATCATATATTTTATGGAGATATGAGACCATCAA
>DQTM01000082.1 GCA_015662785.1 Sulfurospirillum arcachonense
TTCAATCCTGAATCTAAAAACAGTCCCGGCCAAGGATCATATGCTCTAAATTTTACATATATTTCACTTGCACTTTCATTTGTAAAAGAGACTAATCCATCGGCTTTTTTTATTTTTTTTGCGTAAGATGTATCTGAACTATTTTGTTTTATAGGTTCTATGTTTTCAAAGTTTTTTAGTGTTTTTATAGTCAACTTTGCAGCCATTATTGAAAGTTGTTCAAACAGCTTATCTACTTTTATATGCTCATTAAGCTTAAAATATGAAAAGCCCAATATGTCTCCCGTATCTAGTCCCTCTTCCATGAGCATTGAAGTAACTCCAGCATACTTGTCTTGATTTAACAAAGATGATTGAATTGGACTTGCACCCCTATATTGCGGTAATAGTGAAGCATGAAGATTAATACAAGGAGCTATATTAAGAATAGCACGAGGTAGTATCTGTCCATAAGCAGCCACAACAATAAAATCTGGCTTAAAAGAGTTTATATACTCAAATGCCTCATCATTCTTAAGAGTTTTAGGCTGATAAATCTCTACATGTAAAGAGTTTTGTAAAGCATATGATTTTGTATGAGGTGGAGTTAAAACTTGCTTTCTCCCTACTGGTTTATCTGGCTGAGTAACAAGCAGAGGAACTTCTACGTCTTTACATGTAATAAGCTCTTTTAAAATCTCTGTAGCATAATCAGGTGTTCCCATAAATACAATTGTCATTAGTTTTCCTTATAGGTAAACAAAGTTCCACCCATATGAATACCATCGAGCACATAACTCTTAACATCACTCAAATCAAATCCACTACACATAAACATATCTTGTTTTCTTTGAAGTAAAAAGTCTGCTGATTTCAGTTTTGTCACTATGCCCCCTGTGGCAAATTCACTTCCTGCATTTTGTGGTAATTCTAACTCTTCTTTGGCTATAGAGTTTACAATTTTTTTCATAACTGCATCATCATGTTTATTGGGGTCTTTATCGTAGTACCCATCAATATCAGAAAGAATTATGAGCAAATCTGCTCTAAAATAGTGAGCAACATGAGCTGATAGTTGGTCATTATCACCAAAGACCAACTCTTCTATAGCTGTTGCATCATTTTCATTTATAATTGGAAGAACATCATGTTTTATGAGAGTATCTACTGCACATTTTGCATTTTGTGTTCTTTTTCTTGAATCAAAATCATCAGCAGTTAAAAGAATTTGAGCACCTATTTTGTCAAATTTTGCTAGTTTTTTATTGTATAATTCAATGAGGTGGGGCTGTCCAACAGCAGCTATGGCTTGTCTATTGGGAAGTGATTTTTTATCTAGTTTTAGCTTAGAGTATCCAGCTGCAACCGCAGCTGAACTAACTAATATAACTTCGTTGTTTTTCATAAGTTCTACTAAAAACTCAACAAGATTGAGCATTCTCGTTTTTTCTATACGATTTTGCTCACTTAGTACATGACTTCCTACTTTAACAACTACTCTCATCTTAATGTCTCCTTTTTCAGGAACAAAGTCCCTAAAAATTCCTCTCACTAAAGCACGAAACAGAAGTTTCTCTCTTGTAAAAAAAATTTATTCCTCTATTGTTTTTCTAGTTTCATTAACTGCACCTAAAAGTGCATATTTTATAGCTTCTAAGTTCTTTCTTGATATTGAAGAAAATGGCATAACAAAATATGGCTTTGAATTATCATAGCCATCATAACCCTGTACATCCTGACAGTATGCAGGCATATCATCTTCAAAACCGAAGTGTTTTCCATTCTTATTTGGCTCAAGACCAAGCATTTCTATAAATGCTTTTGATTTTTCTTCTACCTCTTCAGGACTTAATGCATCACTTCTTGTAAGTGCTATTGCGTAAGAGTTATGTGAAAGGTTCTCTGAAAAGTTTTTAACTTCTTTAGCCAAAGTTTTATACTGTTCTTCAAGTTCTCTGTAGTTTGCAATGTCTATCATAAAAAGTAAAAACTTAGTTCTTTCTATATGCTTCAGAAAATCAAGTCCAAGCCCTCTTCCGTCACTAGCTCCCTCAATAATCCCAGGAATATCTGCCATAACGTATGATTGGAAGTTGTCAGTTTCAACAACTCCTAGCTTTGGAGTAAGTGTAGTAAACTCATAATTTGCAATCTCAGGTTCTGCGTTTGAAAGAACTGAGATAAGAGTTGATTTTCCTACATTTGGAAAACCTACAAGTCCAACGTCAGCTATCAGTTTGAGCTCAAGTCTTATATTTCTGCTTTCTCCATTGATACCAGGTTGAGCATACGAAGGTCTTTGGTTAGTTGGTCCTTTAAAGTGAACATTTCCAAGTCCACCTTTTCCACCCTCAATGAAAAGTATTTTTTCTCCATCTTTAACCAAATCAAGCAGAATTTCGCCAGTGTCCCCGTCAAGTACTTGAGTTCCTGGAGGAACTACTACATCTAAAGATTCTCCATACTTTCCATAACACTTTCTTGGCATTCCTGGTTGTCCATTTTTTGCTTTTAAGTTTCCTGAGCCTCTAAAATGAGATAGTGTATGCGTGTTTTTATCTACTCTAAAAAAGACGTTTCCACCTTTTCCACCATCACCACCATCTGGTCCACCCATAATAACGTGCTTTTCACGTCTAAATGATACAGCACCTGCACCACCATTACCAGCTTTTACATTTAATTTTACATTATCTACGAACATGGGAAACCTTTTTTATTTGTCTTGGAAATTTTAAATTATTTATAATATCTACATGTAGAGATCAAAAATAATCTCGTTAAGGGGAGTTAGGCGGATTAAATCCGCCTAATAATTATGCGGGGATAACAGAAACTTTGTTTCTTTTTTTGTCTTTACGTTTGAACTCAACATGTCCATCTACTAGAGCGTAGATAGTATGATCTGTTCCTATTCCAACATTGTCACCAACATGAACTTTTGTTCCACGTTGTCTGATTATGATGTTACCTGCAACTACAAATTCACCACCGAATTTTTTAACGCCTAGTCTACGACCAGCTGAATCTCTATTATTTTGAGTACTACCTTGACCTTTCTTATGTGCCATTAGTTATCCTTTCTTAGTGTCTATGGGATTAAGCTTTAATGCTTAAAACTTTAACTTTAGTATACTGTCTTCTAAAACCACGTTTAAGCTTAGAATCTTTTCTTCTACGCTTTTTAAAGATAATAACTTTCTTATCTTTTCCGTCAGTTATAACTTCTAGTTCAACTTTTGCGCCATCCACGAATGGAGCTCCCACTTTAAGTTCGCCGTTATTAACAGCTAGAACTTCAGTCACCTCGATTTTCTCTTTTGGCTGAGCGTCAAACTTGTCGAGATCTAAGATATCGCCTTCTTGAACTTTATACTGCTTCCCGCCATTTTTAATGATTGCATACATTAGGTATGTCCTTTTCTGAAGAGTTTTTTCTAATTAAGACGTGGATTATATCTGAAAGTTCTTTAAGGTAAGATTAAACTTTATTGTTTATAATCAAGAATGATTTTAATACACACAGCACTAAAGCACGAAGCAAAACCTATAATAGAGTATTTCAGACTTCAATGCATACAAACTAAACCATTTAAAATCTATGAAAAAGGCAACATTGTTTTAGCTGTTTGTGGCATGGGTAGACAAAATACTTTACATGTAAAAGAAGTTTTTGAAAACTATGAAATTAAAAAAGCTATAAACATAGGTATAGCAGGCTGTAAAGATAAAACAGTGAAAATAGGTTCTATTTTTTGCACAACTCATCAAATAGAAAGTATAAAGTATTCAACGCTAAGTACTATTAATGAACCACTTGATAACCCTGAAGGCTTAAAAACAACTCTTGTTGATATGGAGTCAAAGCATTTTATATCTACATGTAAAGAGTTTTTAGATATAAATGATATATATATTTTAAAAGTGGTTTCTGACCACTTAGATACCTCAATACCAAAGAAAGAATTTGTATGGAAGATTATAGAACAAAATTTGAAAAGCATATCTCAAGTAGTAACTTTACAAAATTAAGTAAAAAAACACAAAATTTTTTAGAAGAAAAAGCCTATATGTATAGACTCTCCTTTTCTGACATAAAACAGCTCGTAGATATAGCGATTGATTTAGATATGTGGGAAGAAGAACCTCTACATGTAAAGTGGCAAGACAAAGAAAATAAGAAAAAAACACTTCTACATGTAAAGAGTTTTTATGATGAGTTAAAGCAGAAGCCAAAGAGTTATAAAGAGTTTGATGTAAGCTCAAACAGACGAGATAAATTTAACTTTTTTGAGTATGAAAAAGAGGAGCTTTCTCTTGGATCTTGTCCGGTGGCGAGTCCAAAAACTCGTTGTTGTAATCTCCTTACACTTGATGCAGTTGAGAGTTGTGGGTTTGATTGTTCTTACTGTTCTATTCAAAGTTTTTACAATGAAAATAAAATAGGTTTTGATAAAAACTTTGCTACAAAGCTAAAAACCCTTAAACTTGATGCGAATAAAACATACCACATAGGAACAGGACAAAGTTCAGACTCTTTGATGTGGGGAAACAAACACGGTATTTTAGAGGCACTTTTTGAGTTTGCTAAAAAAAATAAAAATGTTATCTTAGAGCTAAAAACGAAATCTGATAACATAACATATTTGCTTGAAAATGATGTTCCTAAAAACATACTTTGTACTTGGAGTATCAATACTCCTACTATAATAAAAAATGAAGAAAACTTAAGTGCTTCACTTGAACAAAGAATACAAAGTGCAAGAAAACTAGCTGATAAAGGTGTTTTAGTTGGTTTTCATTTTCATCCGATTGTTGTTTATGAAAACTATCTTAGCGAATATAAACAAACTGTTGATATCTTATTAGAAAATTTTATGCCTTCAGAGGTTGCACTTGTCAGTTTGGGTACTTTGACATTTATAAAACCAGTAATTAAAAAACTTAGAAGTCGTGATTTTAAGAGTAAAATTTTACAAATGCCTATGGAAAATGCTAGTGGAAAACAGTCTTACCCTTTGTCAACCAAAGAAGAGATGTTTAAGGGAGTTTATAAAGCTTTTAAACCTTGGCATAACAAAGTTTATTTTTACATGTGCATGGAAGATGAGAGTTTATGGAAAAAAGTCTTCGGTTACGAGTACTCTCATAACGACGAAATGGAAAAAGATATGATAAGCTCTTATCTAAAGAAAATCTAACAAAGCCTCTTTTTTTAAGAGGTCTGGAGAAATAAAACTTATAAATATATGATAAAATACCTCTTTATAAGGGTAGAATATGAAAACAGCATTAGTTACTGGGTCAAGCAGCGGTATAGGAAAAGCGATTTGTAGTGAACTTAAATCAAATGGTTATGAGGTTCATGGTATTAGTAGAACAAATGGTGAAATAATATGTGATTTAAAAGACACAAAAGCTCTTCAACTTAAGATAAAAGAGTTTTTAAAAACAACTGATGTCGACTTGCTTGTTAACTGTGCTGGTGTTGGAATATTTACTCCGCATGAAGAGTTAAAATTAGAACAGATAGAAACACTTATAGATGTGAACCTTAAAGCACCTATCATACTAACTAACCTTTGTCTTAGAAGCCTTAAAAAAACCAAAGGGCATATCATAAATGTAAGTTCAATTGAGGCAACTCGTCACTCTAAGTTTTCTGCACTTTATACTGCTACCAAAAGTGGTTTGAGAGACTTTAGTTTAGCTCTTTTTGAAGAGTTGAGAAAAGCAGAAGTAAGAGTAACAAACATAAATCCAGACATGACTCAAACTGCATTCTTTGATGAACTAAGCTTCGAACCCTCAAAAAAACAAAATGCACATCTTCGTCCTGAAGATATAGCAAAAACAGTTTTACATGTGATGCAATCTCCTTTTGTTGTTACTGACATAACAGTTCGTGCACAAAAGTTTGAAATTATTAGGAAAAAGTAAATATATTATAAGTTAATACAACGTTTAAATTTAAAAATTTAACACAAATATAACAATTAATTTGTATAATACATAATGAACAGATTAAGCCACTATTTTTTATCCCTCATGTTTTTGTTATTATCTATTTTTAGTCTACAAACTCTTTACATGTACACTACTACAAACTACAATATAACAAGTAAAAACAACTTCGTCAAGATAATAGGGTTACCTGATTTAGCTATATCAAATGAAGCTCATTTTGTAAGGCATAGAAGTTTAAGCGATACTTTTTCTCTTTTTAGTAATGGACCCGAACTATTGGAGTATTTTCCTTCAACCTTTACGTATAATTACAGTCATAACTATAAAAACACCCATTCAAGGATAGAAATTGGAAAGTAAAATAAATCATTTTATGATAGGATTTGCAATAAGTTCTATTTTACGTAGAGGAGTAAAAAGTTTTTTTACACTTTTTATATTTACTAGTCTGATTTTTTTACTCTCATCGATTCTGTTTATATCAAACTCTATAAAAGCGGAGTTAGGATTTACACTCAAATCTTTACCTGAAATAACAATACAAAAGCTTCAAGCAGGGCGTCATACGAATATAGGTATAAACAGAATAGACAAACTACTAGAGTTTCATGGCGTAGTAAGTGCCATACCAAGAACTTGGGGTTATTACTATTTTGAAAAAGCTGGAGTTAATTTCTCAGTAGTAGGTATAGACTCTTTTGACAAACAGTATAAAAATAGTTTTGAGAGTTTTGTAGAAGATGTAGATTTTGATGAACTCAGTAAAAACTCTTCTATGATTGTTGGAGTTGGTGTTAAAAAAGCACTCAATGACAACTACTACAAAGATTATTTTAACTTTGTAAAACCAGATGGAGAATTACAAAAAGTCACAATAGCCTCAACATTTAAATCATCTACTTCGCTTGAATCAAATGATATAATTCTTATGCCAAGGGATATGGTTTTAGATATATTTGGTATGAATGAAAATGAAGCAACCGATATAGTTTTGAGTGTAGCAAATCCTGAAGAAATTCCAACCATCATAGAAAAGATAAGAAACTTATATCCAGATACAAGAGTAATAACCCAAAATGATTTACGTGTTAGTTATCAAAATATTTTCGATTACAAAAGTGGAATGTTTTTAGCTCTTTTTATTATATCAGCATTTACTTTTTTTATGATTGTTTATGATAAAGCAAGTGGGTTAAGTAGTGAAGAGAAAAAAGAGATAGGTATACTTAAAGCTATAGGATGGAAAATAGATGATATTTTGAAAGAGAAGTTTTATGAAGCATTTATTATCTCTTTTCTTGCGTTTCTAAGTGCAATTATCTTAGCTCTATTTTTTGTATACACCCTAGAAGCTCCATTGATAAAAGATATTTTTATTGGCTATTCTAGGCTAAAACCTACTTTTGATTTACCATTTGTATTTGACTTTCAAACAGTATTTTTACTCTTTTTTCTTACAATTCCACTATATTTAGCAGCTATTATAATTCCATCTTGGAGAGTGGCTAGTATGGACGCAGACGAGGTAATGAGATGATAGAATGCAAAAATTTAACTAAAATATTTAACAAAAATAAAAATGATGAACATACAGCTCTAAAAAATATAAATTTAGAGTTTAAAGCTGGAGAAATTATAGTTTTAAAAGGGGCAAGTGGTAGTGGTAAAAGTACGCTTCTTGCACTCATAGCAGCTCTAAGTAAACCAAATGATGGAGAAGTAATTGTCAACAATAAACGTATATCTAAAATGCCTGACAATTTCACCTCACTTTTTAGAAGAGAAAACATAGGTTTTATATTTCAAAAATATAACTTAATCCCAACACTAAGTGTAAAAGACAATATGATTTTGCCACTTATCCCTTCTAATCCAGATGAAAAAGTTCTTGAAACAGCTATAGATAAACTTTTGGAAAAATTTTCTATGGAGAGTAAAAAGAACATACTTGTAAAACAACTCTCAGGGGGAGAGCAACAACGTGTTGCAATTTCACGTGCACTTATAAATAATCCTAAAATCATTATAGCAGATGAACCAACAGCAAATTTAGATGGAAAACTCTCACTTGATTTTATTAAGATTATAGAACAGTTAAAAAATGCTTCAACAACTATAGTTATTGCTACACACGATCCTCTATTTTTTGATTTAGATTTTGTCGATAAGATAGTTGAACTTAAAAATGGAGAGGTTATAGATGTTATTAACTCCTGAAGTCATCGCGATACTTATACTTGATACTATATTTTTACTTTTTGCTTGTTTTGCTTTTTATATAAGTATTCCAATAGCCTTAAAATGGGATATAAACTCAACAAGTGCATTCCAATATGGTCTCGAGAAAAAAGCCATTCTAGTCGCTACGATTATAAAATATATTTTTGTATTAAAACTTCCTCTATTTCTATTTTTCATATTTACTTCAGATAAAATCTCAGGTGTAATCACCGGAGCTATGTGTGCTGCTGGAGTTGTAAACTCTGTCGATTTTGGACTTTCTCTTTTTATATTTAAAATCTTAAATCTTTATATATTTGGTTTTTGGTTATTTTTACATACTGAAGATATGAAAGATGAAAAACTGAAATTTACAAAACTGAAATTTACCATTTTTATAGTAGCATTTTTACTTTTAATAACAGAGATTTTTTATGAAATCTCTTTTTTTACTTCTTTAGATGTTGATAAAATTGTAAGTTGTTGTGGAACTCTTTTTTCAGCAGCTTCAACTTCAACAATATCTTTTATCTTTGATATAAGTAATCCTGTGATTGTAACTGCATTCTATATAACATTTGCTCTATATCTAATTACTTTTTTCTTGAAAAAAGAGTCTCTATTTTTAGCTTCAAATATACTCTTCTTTATAGTGTCAGTTTTATCTTTAATACTATTTTTTGGAACATATATATATGAGTTACCAACTCATCACTGCCCGTTTTGCTTTTTACAAAAAGATTATTATTATGTTGGTTATGCTCTTTATATTACACTTTTCATTGGAACATTTATTGGTATTAGTGGGTCTATATTAAGTATCCTAAAACCTGAATTTTCACAAAATTACTACAGAACTTCTCTTATATTTAATATACTTTATACACTAATAGTAAGTGTTTATCCTGTAGTGTTTTATATACGAAATGGGGTTTGGCTTTAATTATTCGCTTAAGTCTAATTTGTAAACTTCTGTTTCAATAATATCTTCAAATTTAATTAATTTACCTTTATGGTCAATTTTAAAAGTTTTAGCATCATCTTCATCCTCAAAAGGGATAAGTTCATGTCCCATAGGTCCATAAATATCACTTCTAATCACATAAAAAGCAGTTCTTCCATCAATCGCTTTTTGACTATAATAATCTGTTACAAGTATCTTTGTTATGTTTTCTATTTTTGAAGTTTTATAATCTCCCCACTTCATAGGATTAAAATAAAACTTCATCAAATCTTTCACTCCATCGAAAGAATATCGATGTTCATGATCACCATGTTTATAAAATATTTGTGCAGCCCATCTTGGATATTTATATGTAAACATTCCACATACTGGACATTTCTCATCTTCACGTACTTTAACTTTGCTCTCTTTAGAGACTGCTCCACCTTCTCTTTTAACATCCCAAAGATATACTGCTGTTGCATGAAGATAATTCTCTTTTTTTAAATCACATATATTTTGTAATTCTTCTTTTAAATCACTTATCTCTAAAAATTCATTGACATCTATATCTTGTGGACATCTTTTTTTATAAAGTTTTTTACCCATAGGATATGCTCTTTTTTTATAAACAACTCTCATAAGTTTTAATTTTGCTTTTAAAGATTTTTGTGCATTTACAAAATCACTGTCATTAACATCTATGTATGTTTTTGTCTCTATATCATACTTTTTAATGTCATAAACACCATATTCTTTCATATCGATTAAAAGTGCATAGACAGAGCTATACACTCTTTTTGCATCATTGGCTTCTAGTTTTGCACTATAAGATGTACTCAAATTTTCCGATATTTTAAGCCCAGTAATTGGACACCATGGCGAAGCAAAAAGTATGCCTGATAAAAGCATCATTATAATTATATTTTTCATAATCAATTTTAACAAATCTTTGTTAATTCTACGTTAATAACAGAGATTTAACAAAGATTTAACAAAAAATTAATACAATAGAACTTAATTACTTTAAGGAGAAAAAATGAAAAAGATGTTACTTATTTTAGTTAGTCTTGCTATGGTTTGTGTTGCTGCAGAGGTAGCCAAGCCTAAGAAGGCCATGAAGAACTTTAGAGCTGTCCCTATGGAAAAAGCACAATTGCTACAAGAAGGAAAAGGAAAAGCATATTGCTCTGTTTGTGGTATGACTCTACCTATGTTCTATAAAACAAACCATGCTGCAAAAGTGAATGGTAAAACACACCAATACTGTTCAATTCACTGTATGATTGAAGAAGCTATGACAAATGGCAAAGAAGTTGTAGATGCGAAAGTTGTAGAAACTAATACTCTTAAATTCATAACCTCACAAGATGCTTTCTATGTAGTTGGTTCGAAAAAACCAGGTACAATGTCACCTGTTAGCAAATATGCTTTTGGAACAAAAGAAACTGCAGAAAAATTTGCAGAAAAATTTGGTGGAAAAGTCATGAGCTATGCTGAAACTTCTAAAATCGTAAAAGGTGGAATGAAAAAAGCTATCGGAATGATTAAAAAGAGACAAGCAAAAGCTGCTAAAATGGGAGAAAAAGTTTACAAAAAAATGTGTAAACAAACTGACAAAAGATTTGCAAATGCTGCTGAAGCAAAATCATACCTAAAAGAGCATAAACTATGCGGAAAACTCAAAGGTAAACCATTTCAACAAGTTGGACTTTTCTTAGCAGGAAAAGGCAATAAATAACTTTTATAAGCACTCTTTGAAAAGAGTGCTTTTTTAGGTAAAATTCTCTATGAAAAACAAAAAATTCTTTAAATTACTACTTTTAGAAATTATAGCAGTTGCTGGGATATTTACCTACTTTTTTGTAGATAGTGCAGATGTATACAAACTATTCATGGGCAATACACAGTTTTATGCTCAATCACCTTCATGCAATCTACATATAAACTCATGTAGTGCTGACATACCACAAATAGGCTCATTTGAGTTCGATATAGAACCCAAAAGCATTCCTCTCATGGAAACACTTACTTTCACAATAAAAACAAAAAAAGATATATATACAGATGAGTTAGACCTACATATATACGCAACCAACATGAACATGGGGTACCATAGTTTTAAAATGAAAAAAATATCTGAAAACACATATGAAGCCAAAGGAATTTTACCAACTTGTACAGTTGGTGGTATGATTTGGAATGCTGAAGTAGTTGATGGAAACAAGGGTGGTCTTTTTACTTTTAAAACACGCTAACCTCTTAAAAGGCACCCAAAAAGGGTGCTTCTAGCTAATAAAACCTATGAATTTCTTCCATAATATTTGAAAACTCTATATCATCACCCTTCTCTTTTAAAAACATAATCAAGTACTTTTCACTCTCTTCAACACCTGACTCTTTTTCTATCTCTAAAAGCTCTTTATAAAGCTTAGCTATAACTTCTATTACAAACTTTGAGATACTCTTTCTTGACGCAGTATAACCTATAATCTTACCAGTATCAGTATCTCTCCTTGATTCAAACTCTGTAAAAATCCAATAATATCTTCCATCTTTTGCCAAGTTTTTAACAACGGCATTTATGTTTTTACCTTGAGAGATAGTTTCCCATAAAAGTTTAAATACCACACGAGGCATATCAGGATGACGGATAATAGAGTGAGGTTTTCCTATAAGTTCTTCTTTAGAATATCCTGCAACTTCCATAAAATAGTCATTACAAAATGTAATTTTCCCTTTTTCGTCTGTTTCACTAACAATATATCTTTTGGGATCTAGTTCTATCTCTTCATCTATTGGTATTGGTTTAGACATTACAAACTCCCATTTAAAAGGTTAATAAGTGCAGGAGGAACATCTTTAAAAGCAAATACCCTTTTCCCATTATTCTTATCTGAAAACTTTTGTGCTGCTAATTTAGTTTTAAAAGGAACTAAATCATCTCCCGCTGGACTTATTTTTGTACTTCCATAAACATAAAAAGCATCTCTAGCTGGAATTTTTTCTAAAGTATCATATTCTGTTACATGTATTCTCATGTCATCGTCTGATTTTACATTGTATTCAGGCCATTTTCCTGGTCTATTATAAAATTCAAACATAGACTTAGGACTACTAAAATATATAACTTCACCACTTCTTACTTTAATACTAGCTATCCAATGTGGAGCTTTATATACTTTTATCTTTCTTATCAAACACAATTCATCTTTTGAAACATTATAAGTTTCACTCCACAAGAGACTACTTAAAATACAAATTGCAAGTAATATTTTTTTCATACCAAATCCCTTTTTTTAAATACTATATAGCCAAAAGTAGCAAATACTAAACCTAAAACAACAGGATAAGCAATAGAGAAAAATATAAAGACCGACTGCTTCATAGAATCTAAAATATAAAAAGCAACTGGACCCATCACAGTTAACTCTGGGTCAAAAAGACTTATTGCTGCTACTCTAAAAACTTCCATAGGGTTTGTCATAGCAATTGCTATTATCATCTCTTCATTAAATCTATTTTGCATCATCAAAGAGATAAGTGCAATATCAATAAAACTAAGTAAGAAAATCCATATAAAAAAAGCTAATCCAAGTGCTACCTCTGAAGACTTTACAACAGAAGAGACAAAAAATGCTATCCCTAAAAATGAAGATGAAAGTGCTAAAAGTAATCCTGTATAAAGTATAAATATATCCCAAGGAATTGCAGCTCCTTTTGTAACTCCATATATAACAGCTATTAACATTGCTAAAAATACTGGTGAAAAAACTGTAATAAAACGTCCAATTATCTTACCCCAATAATACTGTTTCAAAGAAATTGGAAAAGAGAGCATATACTCTAATATATGGTTATCTCTATCTCCTGAAATTGATCTTACAGTTGTTATCAATATAAAAATAGGCAAAATTACAATCGTAACTTGTATATACATTAAAAGAAGTCTACTTAAACCACTAAATCCCATTACTTGAGATTGTGTAACTCCTGCTATAAAAAACAGTGCTATTAAGCCACCAAAAACAAGTGCATAAACTAAAAACCATTTTGCTCTAATCGACTCTTTTAAATCTAAAAATGCAACCAATAAAAGATTGTTCATATCAATATCCTAATATTTTTTTTCTAATTTTTGGGTTTCTCATATTTTCACCCCTCAACATCCTAAGTCTCATTTCATCATATGATATATGACTATCAACTCGTTTTTCATATGCACCAAATCCATAATTCATGGGTGTCCTGTCATTAAAAGAATAAAATGCCTTTTGTGCATCTATCCAATGCTTAGTATCAAGAGTATATACCCACTTTACTATATCTTTATCACTACCTTTATATTTCTCTTCTATCCATAAAACTAAACACCCTGGATCATCAAAAAAATGTGTTTTATTATCCATGGTAATTGCTTGCGCAGTATACTTCTTTTCAACTAAGAACATGTTACATTGAGGACATTGCACTTTATTAGGTTTAAATTCTAATGCTACTTTTTCATGATTATTTATATCTAAGATACTTTGATTGTTTATATTGATAAAAATAAAAATTGATACAATTGCTATAATTGGGAACAGGTATAAAATAATTTTTTTCATTTATTTACCTATCTTTAAAATACGTCTTCTAGCTTCACCATACGCTATAATTTCTTCGCCATCTTTAATATCTTCTTTATTTTTATGAGCTTTAAAACCATATGCCATAGGAGTTATATTTTGTGTATCATAAAATGCTGTTCGTGCATCTATCCATTCTCCACTGTTGCCATCTGTAATCCAGATAACTGCTCTGTCTTCCCACTTTATCTTCTCTTCTTGCGCCCATAAAACCCAGCAACCTATATCATCAAACATATAACTTCTGCCATCTGCTGGATTTATAACTTGTGCAGCATGCTTTCTGTCACTCACAACCATAACACACCGAGCACACATATCTCTATCCCAATGTACTTCATGTAAGTCCGTTACAATCTTTTTTTCACAACCAAAAAATGCAAAAGTTAAAAATAGTACTAGAAAAAGACTAAACTTGTTCATCACTTACTATCTTTCCTAAATCCATATATATTTGCCTGTTTATTATCTTTTTTAATTCATCTATTCTATGTGTAACAAAAAGAGAAATTTTTTCTGTTCTTCCATCTTGCAGTAGTCTATAAAAATTTTCCCTTGCTTTTGGATCAAGATTAGCAGTTGGCTCATCATAAATCGTAATACCACTCTTTTTAGCTAAACTAATGGCAATAAGAAGTTTTTGTTTCATACCACCACTAAGTTTAAAAAATGATTTCGTTAGATTTGGAATCAACTCTAACTCCATCTCTTTAGCGTAATGATATATGTCCTGTTTTTTAACACCACTACTAACAACTACATAATTTATAAGTTCATCCAAGCTCAGCTTTATAGGAGGAGGAAGTTGTGGAACAAAACTTATATGTTGTAAAACTTCTACTCTGTTTTTAATAGGATTCAAACCATCTATCAATACTTTGCCACTATCTGGATTATAATGACCCAATATAAGACGTATTAAAGTAGTTTTTCCAGCACCATTTGGTCCCATCAAAGCAACATGATCACCCTCTTTAAAACTAACACTTACACTATCAAGTGATATCGTACTTCCAAACTTTTTAGTTAAATTAGAAACTTCTATCAAACTAATCCCTTCATTCTAAAATCAAATTTCAGTGCATCATTGTGACATACATCTATACATCTTCCACAAAGAGTACAATCTCCACCTGATATATATTCTGTTTTAATACCTTTTTCTTCTGCCTGTTTAGAATACTTCGCTTTTGTTAATTCCAACACTTGATTTTCAAAGCAAACATCATGACAAACCATACAATGATCACAATTATCGTTCCACTGGATTCTTGTTGCACTTACAACTCCAATATAACCATATGTTGTGCCTATTGGACATATATACTTACACCATGCTCTTTTGCTATAAAATATTTCTACAAGTAAAACTGCAAGTACCCAAACCAATGCTATACTCCAACCATAGGCAATAAATCTACTTAAAATTCCAACTACATTAAAAGTTTCAAATACCAAGTAACCACTTACGAAAGAGAGTATTAAAAATATTGCCCAAAAGATATGTCTAACTCTATTGTCAAAATTTCTCTCTTTTATTATCTTTTTTTTTACAAGAATACTATTTAATTTTTCACCTATTTCACTAAAAAGTCCATAAGGACATACCCATGAACAATAAGTCCTACCACCGATTAAAAGATATATTAAAATTATAGTTACTGTTCCAATTATCATATTTATTGGCATATGGTAAGTTGCAAGATAAACTTGCATAGTTGCATACACATCAATCATATGAAAACCTAAAAACCGTGAACCATTTAAAGTTCCTTCAAGCATCTGCACATCAATCGCAAA
>DQTM01000212.1 GCA_015662785.1 Sulfurospirillum arcachonense
GTTTGAGGCATAACTCCTTCATTTGCATCAATAACAACCATAGCTGCATCAAATCCAAATGCTCCAGAAATCATGTTTTTCAAAAGTTTTTCATGCCCAGGAACATCTATGAAAGCTACGTTTGTATCTTCATTTACTAGATTTGAAAAACTGAGGTTTATGGTTATTCCTCTTTTTTTCTCTTCTTCAAGGGTATCTCCTGCAAATCCAGTAAGTGCTTCGATTAAAGCGGTTTTTCCATGGTCTACATGACCTGCTGTTCCAATTATTATATGTTTCATTTAATTATCTCTTTTATAGTATCTATTATCTGCTCTTCGAATTCTGGAAGTATACTTCTAAAGTCTATTAAAAACATATCGTTTTCAATGCGACCTATGATGTTTTTCTTTCTAAAAGCTCTTTCAAGTGTGCTTGCTTTTCCCTTTACATGTAGAGCAACTGTAGGAAACTCTCTATTTGGAAGAGTTCCTCCACCCATGACGGTTTTGCTTTTTATAACGTTACAAGAAGAGCTACCAACTTCTTTTTGTATGATAGAAGCCCTTACATGTAAAGACTCTTCGCTTTGAAAAAGCATCCATAGTGTTGGTATGCTTTTATAGTCCTCTTTTAAGTATGCTTTTATAGTCTCTTCAAGTATACTAAGTGTGATTTTATCGACTCTGAGCATTCTTAATAGTTGGTTCTGCTTTAGTTTGTCTATTAGCTCTTTTTTACCAGCAATTATGCCAGCTTGTACACTTCCAAAAAGTTTGTCACCACTAAAGCTTATGAGTGCTGGGTTATCTTTTAGTATGGTTTTTAATGACGGCTCATTGTTCCCTAGGTTGTAAGGTAGTTCTGGTATATAGCCACTTCCTAGGTCATAATAGTCAATTAGGTTGTGTTCTACACAAAGCTTTTTTATATCAACATAGTTTGTATCTTCACTAAAACCTTCAATGCTAAAGTTTGACTGGTGTACTTTCATAAGCATCGCTGTATTCTCATTTATTGCATTTGCATAATCAGCTTGTTTTGTCTTGTTTGTTGCTCCTACTTCATGTAAGATTGCACCACTTTGGCTCATAACTTCTGGTATGCGAAAACTTCCACCTATTTCAACTAGTTCACCACGAGAAACTATGGCTTCTCTGTTTTTAGAAAAGGTATTTAGTATCAAGAAAACTGCGCTTGCGTTGTTGTTCACTACCAAAACATCCTCTACATGTAAAAGGTTTTTGAGGTGTTCACTAACGTGTTCATATCTTTCACCTCTACACCCTTTTTCTTGATTGTACTCTAGGTTTGAGTAGTTTGTTATTACTTTTGAAGCTTCACTAAGTAAGCTCTCAGCAATCAAGCTTCTTCCCATATTTGTGTGTAAAATTACTCCAGTTGCATTGATAAGAGGTTTTAGAGATGGTTCAAAAAGTTTGTCATAGCTGTACTTTATCTCTTTGAGTAGCTCTTCATCATCAAAATCTTCTATTTTTTTAGCGAGTATACTCTCTCTGAGGTTTTCAATTGTCTTTTTAGCAATCTCTGCTAAACGTGTAGGATTTAAACCTTTGAATTTAGGATTTAAAACAATTTTATCTATTTTTGGTAGTTTTCTTAAGATATTCATCTGTGTTTACTCCGGTATAGGCAGTTTAGTCTCATCAAAGAGGTATTTAGCATTTTGTATTTTTGTAAGAATTCCTTGGTCACTAAGTGATTTGAATAGTTTTATAACTGTAGGTTTACTTACTTCAACTTTTTCCATTATATCTGTATATGAGTATTTCAAAATGTTTTCATCATCTAAGTTTTTGATTATAAATCGTATTATATCAACCTGTTTTCCATCGGTAACTGCTGAAATTGTTTTGATGATATTGTACGAACGGTCTATCTCTCTTTGTTGAATTTTTGGCATGAGTACATCGTGAAGAGAGTTTAATAACTCTTTGATATTTATAGGTTTTATAATGTAGTTTTCTACTTTGAGTTTAATCGCATCTAAAAGGTGCTCTGTATCTGTATGAGCGGTTGTAAGAATAGCAGGTATAGTTATGTTTAAATCATCTTTTAAGTGTCTTAAAAACTCTATACCATTCTCATTTTTTAGAAGTATATCAGAGATAATAACATCAATATGGTTTTCGTCTAAAACCTTTAATGCCTCATCACAAGTTTGAACGGAAAATATATTTTTAGCAAAATCTTCTAAAACTGCTGTTGTATGTTTTAGCAGGTCAGCCTCATCTTCTATGTAGAGTATATTAAACCCATTCAATACATCAAAATCACGTCTGTTCATTATTTGCCTTTAAACCTTTTGGAATTTCTATAGTAAACATAGCGCAACTGCATAGTTCACTTTTTTCCATCCCCATTTTATATTTGATATTTTTACAATCTATTTTACCATTCATATGTTTTTCGACCATCTGTTTAGACATGTAAAGACCAATCCCAGTTCCTACACTTTTGTGTTTTGTTGTAAAGTATGGGTCAAAAACTTTTGCCATTATATCACTTTTTATACCACCTGCATTATCAATGACATTGATGATGACACTATTTTGTGTTGGTTTTACTATGATTCTTATCTGTTTTTGCCCTTTTTCTTTTTCTATTAAGGCGTCTTTTGAGTTGTTTATGAGGTTTAGTATAACATGTGTTAGTTCGTTTTCAAAACCATATATTTCTATATCTTCACTCATTTTAAAGACGACATCTACACCCTCTTTTTCTAGTTGATACTTTGTTAAATCAATAGACTTGTCTATTACTTTATTTATACTAAAACTTTTATGAGATTTATTTGGGTCAAAAAATGTTCTAAAATCTTCTAGTGTTTCGGACATGTTTTTAGCTAATACTCCAGCATCTTCAACACGAGAATCTATAAACTCTTCAGTAAGTTTACCAGATAAAAATTTTGATTGAAAACTTTGTATTATCATGGTGAGTGCACCAAGAGGTTGCCTCCACTGGTGAGCTATGTTTTGAAGCATTTCACCAAGACTTGCTAGTCTGGCTTGTTGGAACATGATTTGGTCTTTTTTACGACTGTTTACTACTTCAGTTTTTATTTTACGTTCGAGTGAATTGTTTAAAAATCTTAATGCTTTTGTTTTCTCATTGACTTTAACTTCAAGAGTTTTATTTAACTCTTTAAAGTTGTTGATAAGAATAAGTGATATGATGATACTAAGAAAGAATACTAACCCAATAAGTAAAAACAGCATATATATACTTGTTTTAAAAATTCTATCATTTCTATTTTTTTCTGCAACGGCTTTTTTAAGATGAGAAGTTATTAGGCTTGAGAGGTAAATATTTATTGAGTTTATTTCCAAAAATATTTCATTCAGAGCATTATTTGTTTCATATGAGTTTTTCTGTTTTAATAAATCAATAATCTTGCTACTTTGAGTATCTACTCTTCTCATTTTCTCTTCAACCTTGAAAATTAATCCTTTTTGGTAGTAGTTTTTTTGAGGAAGATTTTCACTGAGTAAAAAGAAGTTCAGCCAGTTACTTGCAAACTCAGGGAGACCACCTATCTTATAATGTACAGAGTCATTGTAGTTTTGCCATTGTGCTTTTATAATCTGTTTTGCCAAAGAGATTACTTCTGCTGCGTTCTGAGCATCTATGTTATTCTCTTTAATATCATATAGGGTATCATAGATGTTAACTGTGTAAATATCTTTTATCTCTTCTAGTCCTACTTGCGGGATAGTTCTTTTTTGATAAAGTGTTTCATAGTCAAATTTTAGTGCAAAGATAGAGATCATCATTAAAAACCCAATAGTTATCATACTAATGGCGATGATTGCAATAAGAATTTTGGTTTTGTTAGAAAACTCTACACGGTCTAAAATTTTGTTTACTAAATTATAAAATTCCATATTATTTTACCGTGTCTAATGATTTGAATTTACCATTTTCGTATATAGATAGGTAAGTAACATTAAGTAGTTGTGTATTGTTGTATTTTATTGGAACTTCTCCAAGAGTATCAGGGGGAAGATTTTTGAGATTTGATAAAAAGTTTTTAGGAGTTAAAGGACCTTCCGTATTTTGTAAAGCATTTACTACTACTTTTGCAGCTAAAAATGATTCAAAAGAGGCATAACTAGGATCATTTGTTGGATAGTAAAAACTTAAAAGATTAACATACTCTCTTGCTGCCATCAACGAGTCATCATCATATGATGGTACAGTTTGAGAAAAGAGTATATTTTTTCCATCTCCGTTTAATTCACTGATTAGAGCATTTGCATTTACGAAAGAGATAGGGGCAAATATAACATCTCTAAAACAACACTCTCTAGCTTTTTTAATAAAATGAGCACTTGGTTTGTATGCTCCAACAATAATAATAGCTTCAGGTTTTGTTGATTTTATCTCATGTAAAGCGTGTCGTATAGAGAGAGTATTTCTTTTGTATGTTCCCTCACCTATTAGTTTTAAACTTCTTTTTTTTAGAGCCTCTATAGTTGCTATATAGCCTTCTTCGCCATAATCATCATTTTGATAAAATATAGCAAATTTAGTTATTAGTTTAGTTCTATAAAGATAGTTAACTATACTCTCTATCTCTTCTTTATAAGAGCTTCTAAAGTTAACTATATTGTTAAAACGGGAGTTTCTTAGAAAAGATGCTCCTGTATAAGGGGCTATAAAAGGTATGTCTTCATCTATAACTATAGGCAGTACTTTTTTGGTTGTTGGAGTCCCAACAAATCCAAATAGTGAGAAAACTTTGTCTTTATTTATCAAAGTATTTATGTTTTTAAGGGTATTTTGTGGCTCATATTTGTCATCATAAAAAATTAAATTGATATGTTTACCATCTATTCCTCCTCTAGCATTTATATGGCTAAAGTAAGTGTTCGCTCCCTCTATGACTTCTTTGCCTAACTCTTTGTTAATGCCACTTAGTGGAAGAGATGCTCCAAGCAATATAACATCTCTGTTATCTATCTTGGACAAGTAAAAATAGACAAAAGTGCTTACTATGGTAACAGTTATACAAGAAAATAGAAAAAATCTTTTTACCATTAGCTTTACTCCCTAAATATCGATTCTTTAAGTATACAATAATTATAATTAAACCTTTATCAATGGGCTTTTAGATGAAATTATAGCGAATATAAAAGGACTTATTTAGTCTTATTAAGGAGGTTTTAAAGAGCAACAATCTACAATACGGTAAATAAAGATTGACCAATAGGATGTGCAAGAGATGGAAAAAGAGTATCTATTTTATGACCAGACTGCATTAGAGTTTCCTCTTAATGATAGTATAGATGTATTGACTACTTTAAATGAGAGTAGTTATATAGTATCAAATACAGATACACCAAATGCAGAGATTTATGCTCCAGAGATAAACTTCTATATGAAAAACACTCAAGATGATATAAGTAAAAAAATAACAAATATTAAAAAACTATATGATATCAGGGCATCAGCATATGACTTGGCTCAAGATGTGGACTATGAAGAAGCGGTTGGAAATAAACTAGTAATAGTTTCAAGTCAGGACGAAGATGAGCTTGTAAGCCAGTTAAAAAAATCAGAGTTTACATGCATAGTACTAAATCCAGTTAATATAGTAGATGTAAATGGACACATAGGTAAACTGATATTGACTATCAGAAAAGAAGAAGAGTTAATAGACTTAGAAACTGATCAAATCATCTGGGCAGATGCACCAGAGTTTGCAATGAAACAAAGTGGAGTATACGACCCAACTCTAACAAGCATAAAAATAGCAGTAGAAACAGCAAAGAAAAATCAAGATACATACAACTATAAAAATTATATAAAATATGACTCAAGTATCTGTCAATACCATGAGAGAAATATTGAAATATGTGGAAAGTGTGCTGAGGTATGCCCAACAGTTGCAATCCTAAAAGTAGATGAGACTAAACACTTAGAGTTTTCTCACATAGATTGTCATGGTTGTGGAGGTTGTATAAGTGTATGTCCTAGTGGAGCACTAGATTACTCTCAAATGCCTCGTATTGCATTTAAAGAAGTAACAGAATTCTATAGAGAAAATATAGCACTCATAATTCCAAGAAAAATGGAGTTAGAGTCTTTACATGTAGCTTTACCACAAGATGTTTTACCACTAGCAATAGAGGGTGAAAAATACTTACATGAAGCTCATTTTATGACGTTGCTTCAAACAAGTGGAAACCCAGTTATTTTTTATACAGACTTTATCTCAAAAGGAACAGGTGATGTAATACGCATCATAAATGATATATTTAAGAAAAAATATGGAAAACAAGCTATATTTATATGTAAAGATAAAAGTGAGCTTGAACAAGCTATAATAAATGTAACCTCAATTAAAGAGTGTGTGTACGGGATAAATGAAGACGGGCTGAATAAACGTGAAATATTTTCAGCCCGCCTATCTCACTTAGTAGGCGAAGATGACTTAGGCGTTGTAAAAACGGGCGAGCATGTTCACTACGGAAATATAACTATAAATACTGACGCATGTACACTCTGTCTGAGTTGTGTAGGCGCTTGTAATGTTAGAGCACTTACAGCACACCCAGAAGATAATACCCTAAGATTTAATCCATCAATTTGTACCAACTGTACATACTGTGAAGTAGTATGCCCTGAAGCAAACTGCCTAACAGTAATTAAAGATGAGATTAACCTAAACCCAGACTACTTCAAACAAAATGTAAAAGCAACAGATGATCTATTTAAGTGTATAGAGTGTGGAACTGAATTCGCAACTGTAAAAGCGGTAGAAAAAATAGCCAATATGATGAAACCAATGTTTGGCAATGATGAGCTTAGAATTAAAACACTTTATTGTTGTGCTGATTGTAAACCTAAGGTTATGTTACAAGCTCATATGGATGAAAGGAATTAAAAATAATGAATAAAGAAGCAGTTAACGGAGCAAGATCGTTATATTATGGATTTTTTAGCAAGATGTTGGTTTTTAACACTAGTGAAGAGAGATTTGCTGGCGTACAAGAGGCACTTGATGTGATGATTGCAAATCCAATGGATGATAACTCTTGTGAAGCACTAAAAGAGATAAAAGAATTTTTAGTAACTAGTGGAGAGCAGAGTCTTTCTGACGAGTATGATGATATTTTTCATAATCCTTCAACTTCTTTGGTTAGAAATACAGCTTCATATTATGATGAGGGTGTTGAGAGTGGTAAAAAAAGATTAGAAGTAAAAAACTTTCTTGCAAAAACAAAGCTAAGAAGAGATGAAAAGACTTTTAAAGAGCATGAAGATAGCGTAGGATTTTTAGTAACTTTTATGCATGATTTAGTAGAGCTTATCTTAAAAGGTGAAAAATCTTATGACACACTTCAGCACTGTCTTTTTACAGAAGTAATCAACGAGTTTATAAATGAGTTCATTGAAGCACTGTATGAGAATAAAAAAGCAAATGCTTATAAATCTTTAGCAGTTGTTATGAACGCATTTATAGAATTTGAAAGACTGTATTTTGATGTAGTTAAACCATCTCCAAAAGAAAAAATAGTTAAAAAAGAAGAGCCTTGTGAGTACATAAGTGATGCAGAGGCAAAAAGAAGAGCAGAAAATAGACTTAAAAAATCTGCTGATTCATTAACAAAATCTTGTAGTTTAGAAGATTCATATCCGAGTAGCGAAGAGTGTGGAGACTTATAGTCTCTATCTCTTGAAGAGGTTTGCAAAAAAGATGTTGTCTTTTTTGCAAACTTCTTGGTGTCAAGGGGTAAATTTAAGCAAGGAGGATTGTATGCGCGAGAGTAGAAGAAGCTTTCTAAAAAAAGCAGCCGTAGTTGGTACAGTAGCCGCAGTTGGCACGGTAGCAGCAACAGCAAGCACGGATAACTCATACAGTTCAAATGGCGTTGTTGTAGGGAAATCTCCAAAGAAAGAGATTAACTACAAGAAAACTAAAGCATGGGATGATTTTTATCGTTCAGCTATATAGGTAAAAGGAGAAGTTGAGTATGACAAATACTACTCAAAATGCTCTAGCGACTAAGATAGGTCGTAGATCGTTTCTTAAAATGGCAGCTGTAGCTGGTGCATTCGGTGCTACTAGTTCATTTGCTAGCGGAAACGTGATAAGAGCAGCAACAGAAGATGAGGTTAAAAACCCATTTCCTGGATCTAAGAAAGTAAGAACAATCTGTACTGCGTGTTCAGTTGGTTGTGGTATTACTGCTGAGGTTCAAAATGGTGTTTGGGTTAGACAAGAAGTCGCACAAGATCACCCTATTAGTTTAGGTGGACATTGTTGTAAAGGTGCTGATATGATCGATATGGTCAGATCAGAAGTAAGACTTAAGTATCCGATGGTTAAAGAGGGTGGTCAATGGAAGCGTATCAGTTGGGATACAGCTTATGACAGAATCTCTAAGAAACTAACAAGCTTAAGAGAAAAAAGCGGTCCAGATTCAACAATCTTTTTAGGTTCTGCTAAAATGAGTACTGAACAGGCTTATTACTTTAGAAAATTTGCAGCGTTTTATGGAACAAATAATATAGATCATCAA
>DQTM01000091.1 GCA_015662785.1 Sulfurospirillum arcachonense
GCCACCTTATTGGTGGTGTAAATTTTTAATGAATGTGCCTTGAGTGCAATGATAGATAATATTTTTAATTTTCTATTGCATAATTTGGGTTTAATACAAATTGATGATAATAATATAATGTATAGCAATTTTAAGGGCATTATACACGTGATTTACTTGATGCTATGCACGCTGACTTAGAGTCTTGTAATATAAATATAAAAGATAGTAAAAATTCAATACTAAGAGTTGATGGAGGTATGTCAGTTTCATCTTGGACTATACAATATCTTGCAGATATACTCGGTACTTTTGTAGATAGACCAAAAATCTTAGAAACAACTGCCTTAGGTGTAGCTTGGCTTGCTGGTATGCAAACAGGTTTTTATCCTAAAAAAGAAGAGTTTGCAAAAAATTGGGTTTTAGAAAAAAGATTTGAACCTCAAATAGATAAAATAAAAAGAGATGAATTGTATGGCGGTTGGAAAGATGCTGTTAAAAGAACACTTTCATTCAATAACTAAATATCTATAAAATAAAGAAAACTAATAAAAATTACAAACTTAAAAGTTACTTTTTTACACATACCATTATAACATTATAATAACTTTAATAAGAATAAGATAAAAGCAAGAATATAAACATTATAATATTATAAAGATATAATAAAAAGGTATGTAATGAAAAAATCACTAAAAGTTTTTACGATAGATGCAAAAACATCATTAAACCACATAGATAGTTATAAAATAGGAGATTTTTTTGGTCCTGTTGATTTAGGATTTCACTTGAGTCAAAAAAGTAATAGTTTAAATATAGGAACAGGATTATTTGCAGATTCTACATTATCTGGTTCAAATAGGCTTATGTTCACCGGACAATCTCCATGTTGGGATGGTTTTTATGTATCGGCAATGGGTGGAGCTGGATTAATTTTTGAGAGTTTAGATATAAGTATGCTCTCCATCATAGGAAAAGCAAAAAATCCATCAGTTTTATATTTAAACCATAGAGGTGATGGAAAAATAGAATCTAAAATAGAAGAGATTGACATAGATAAAATTTGGCAAGATCAAAATCTTGATGAAGATGCTGGTGTTTACTCTTTGATGAATTATGTATTGAACAAATATGCAAACCAATATGAAAAAGATCCTCGTATTTTAGCAGTAGGAGAATCAGCCAAATCAACTGACTTTGGAGCTGTATGTTCAGCACCTATTAAAAAAGGGAAAGTCACTCCTGTTGATACTTGGGCAGGTAGAGGTGGTTTTGGTAGTAAACTTTTTCAAGACCATGGTATAGCAGCTATTATCTACGGGGGAATACCTCAAACAAGAGGTTTTAGAGATAGAAAAGCCATAGATAGATGGTTTATAGATAAATATGATATGAATTTTAACCAAAAAGACAAAAAAGTAACTGCAAAATATAGCTTTGTAAATATACTAAAATCTGGTGGAACATTAGGTGTAAACTACTCAACATTAGGTGGTGAACTATTGTCTTTTAATTATGGTAGTATCTACAAATCACAAGACCAAAGAGTTGATTTAAATAATAAATTTATCACAAATCACTACCTTAAACAATTCAATGAAGAGACAATAGTAACAAAAAGTCAAAAAACATGTGGTGAACCATGTGTTGCTATGTGTAAAAAGATGAATGGTAAGTTTAAAAAAGATTATGAACCTTATCAGGCTATGGGACCATTAAGTGGTATCTTTGATCAACGTGCAGCAGAAAAAATCAACAAATACTCTGATGCTTATGGTTTTGATGCAATCTCCATTGGTGGTGTTATCTCTTGGCTTATGGAATGCTTATCAAAAGGTTATTTAACTCCACAAGATGTAGGAATAAAGAATATACCTGATTTCGAAGAAGATAATTTTGATGTTGTTAAAACTTCAATGACTAATGCTAACATTGGTATAGAAATATTAGATGCAATTATTGAAAAAAGAGGACTATTGGACTTAAGTGACGGGGCTAGAGTATTAGCTCACAAACTTTCAAAACTAAAAGGTAAAGATATATTAAATGCATTTTCATACAATGCAAATGGTAAAAAGGGCTGGATGGTTCCAAATCAATACTGGACACCAGGAGTACTTTCTCCTATGGCTTTAATGGGTAAATACTATATGTATTATGGTAATGATTTTGTTCCACCAAAAGAATTAGGGCATAAAAATGCAGATAGATTTATTGCTGAACTTATGATTGACAATATTGGAGTATGTCGTTTTCACCGTGGTTGGGCCGAAGAAATGGCTCCAGAAATAATTGAAAAATTATACGGTCTAAAAAAAGAGTTTACAGCTAGCATTAATACTCTTGCTTTAAATATTAACGATCAAGGAGACCCAATTTTTTGGGAATCACAAAAAAATATAGATATAATTCATACCTTTTTAAAAAATAAAGAAAGTATCAAATATTTTGAAGAGTTAAAATATTGGGTAAAACTATTTGATAAAAATAGTCAAAAAGCAGCCAAACAGTTTTGGGATGAAATATACAAAGGCGTTCAAGAATCTTTTGATAAACTAAGAGATACAACTGATAGAAAAAAGTCGGTTTAACATACCCTATGAGAGGCTTATATAATACTCAATAAGTAGTTTTTAAGTTCTCTCATGTCTTTGAAAGATTCTGTATTGTTGTCACTCTTTCCATAACCCCACGAAGCAAAAAGAAAGTCTATATTGGCACTTCTTGCTGCTCCTTCATCTTTAATGCTATCTCCAACTAAAAGAGAGTTTGTTAAAGGAATTTTACTAAGGGAACTTATGTGGTGAAGCATGTCAGGATTTGGTTTATTATTTTCTACATTATTTGCACCAATTACAAAAGAGAAAAACTTTAACATGTCTTGTCCTTCAAGCATATTACGTGCAAAAAAGTCAGAAGCATTTGTCGCAATATTTAAAGTTATGCCCTTTACATGTAGAGATTCTAAAAGTTCATAAGCACCATCGTAAGGCTTTACATGTAGATTCGCATTGGCTAGGTAATGTTTTGCAAATCTATCTCTATGCTCTTGGCTATACTCTTTAACATCGTAAAGTTTCTTAGGTAAATCTATACAAGGCTCGTTTATAATAAACTCTAAATACTCTTTTTCGATTGGAGCTAAACCATAGCTTTTTCTGACGTGATTTACACTCAAAGTCATAGCATAACTACTATCAAGAAGAGTTCCATCCATATCAAATATAATTGATTTTATCATCTTACACTTAATCCTAATACTAACAAATCTTTACGTGTCTCTTTAATTTTTGCTACATTTGGAAAGTGACCCCACTCTTTGAATCCTAGTTTTTTAAAAAGTTTTAAACTCGTTATATTATCAGCAAAAATAAGAGCTAAAAAGTTTTCAATATTATACTCATCTGCCATCTCTAAAACTTCTCTTAAGAACATCTGTCCTAGTTTTTTACCTCTAAAATTACTATCAATATATATATTGATTCTAGCACTTTTTTCATAAGCAAGATGTGGATAAAAAGGCTGAAGTGACACCCAAGCAATAACTTTACCGTGGTACTCTTTTACCAAAATAGGACGTTTTTCTTTGTCGTGTGCTATAAACCAATCTATCTTTTCATCGGCTGTTACTTTAACACTATCTGCTGTTGAAATTCCATCTTCAATGGCTTTGTTGTATATGTTTACAATCTGTGGTAAATCTTCTATTGTTGCATTTCTGAAAGCTTTTATCATTTTAACCCTTGTTTATCTTTTCTCTATGTATTTTACTATATTTTTAAACTCTTTGTCTATCGCAAAACAAGTTTTTTCATCACAAGCCAAGTATTTGTCTGTATTTTGTGTTGTTTGGAGTATAAATGGATACTTAATATGTAAAATATCTTTTTGTTTACTTAGTAAATTGTTTTGATTTGCTTTTACTATAACATCACCAGCATTGGAGCGTAAGAGCGCTCGTACTGCTTCTGATGCATTATCAGCAAATTGAAGTATTCTATCTCTCTCATCAGCTAAAAAACCTCTTGTTTGCACTAATAACTTTAAATCATAAGTTAAATTAGCTTGAGTAAAAAGTGTGTGATATAGTCTTGAAAGTGGTGAAACATAGTATTTATCGCCATAAAGTGCTTCTGCTCTAAACTTTGTATCATCTAAATAAAACTTTTTGTTCACATAAAACTTGGCTAAAGTCTCTTTTTGCAAGTAACCAGCTAGTGTAAGATAAGCTTTGTTTTGTGTGTACATGTAAGCAGTTTGAAGCAGATCAACTAAAAACACATAATCTTCCAAAACAGCTTTATCAACAGGCTCATAATTGAGATAAAAACTATGATATAGAACACCTTTAACATAAGTTTTCTCTAATAGCTTTCTCATAGATTTTTCAGCTTTTTTTATTAAATCTTTATCAAAATATGATGCAATAAATATTGATTTTATCATCAGAGCATTCCAACTAGTTAGTATCTTTTTATCTACAAAAGGAAACTCTCTTTCTTCTCTAAGCTTTTTTAGTATATTTAAAGCTATTTGAATATTTTTTGGTTCTTTATCAAATCCAGTATTGTGATGGACGTTGTTGAATTCATCTTCAAAGTTACCAATCTCAGTTATATCAAGATACTCCATAACTTCTTCATGATTTTCTATTTTTTCTTGTTTAAATGCAGTTTCTACTTCTTCATACGAGTAGACAAAGTACCTTCCCTCTCCCTCTGTACTGTCTGCATCAGTAGCACTAAAATATAGTCCATCATGTCCAAATCTTTTTTCAGTCTCTTTGATAGTATTTAAAACTATCCCTTTGTATCGAGGCTCTGGAAAAAGTATGTAAAACTTTACATATAAAGATATCAGTTCTGCTTGAGTATAAAGCATCTTTTCATAGTGAGGTACAATCCAATCTGAATAAGTACTATACCTATAAAAACCACCTTCTACATGATCATAAATTCCACCTGCACTCATGGATTCTAAACTATACTTTACCATATCAAGTGCCTCTTTATTGTCCTCTAAGAGGTATATATCTAAAAGTGTTTGCATGTGAGTTGCTAAAGGAAATTTTGGATTTCTATCAAATCCACCATAAATTTTATCGTAACGTTTTTTCATTAAAGATACATAATTGTTTGCAATTTCACTTTTATGAACTTTGCTTTTTTCTACCATATTTTTCTTTTCAATAATTTTTTTATTTGAATTTATTATCTTTTTTACTCTACTTTTATCATCACTATAAAGTTTTACCATTTTTGGTAAAAGCGTTTTCATTCCATCAACTCCATACTTATCAGTTGAAGGGATATATGTTGTAATGTAAAGTATATCTTGATTTGGAGTAAGCACAGCACTCAGAGGCCACCCTTTTCTCTGTTCTTTCAAAAGTGTAAGCGTATGTTGAAAGTGCGTATCTATATGAGGCATCTGCTCTTTATCTACTTTTATGCTTATAAAGTCTCTATTTAAAAGTTCTGCTATTTCTTCATTTTCAAAACTTTCCTCTTCCATCACATGACACCAGTGACAAGTACTGTACCCAATAGAGAGAAAGATAAGCTTGTCTTCATCTTTTGCCTTTTGTAAAGCCTCGTCACTCCACGGATACCAATTTACTGGGTTATATGCATGTTGTAAAAGGTAAGGAGATTGTGAATCTATAAGAGCATTAGTTACAGAGCCAAACAGTAGTGTACATGTAAAAAATATAGATAATAATTTCATTGTTAAGCCTTTCATTGTATAATAGCGAACAATTATAAACAAGGAATCAAATGTCATTTGATAAATTCAATTTTTTAGAACCAATTAATAAAATGTTACAAAAAAGTAACTTTACTACAGCAACGCCAATACAATCAAAAGTGATTCCACTAGTCTTAGAAAAAAAAGACATTATGGCAAGAGCACAGACGGGTAGTGGAAAAACTGCAAGTTTCGTTTTGCCTATCTTAGATATGCTTTTAAAAGATGAGCGAGAGGGAAAAGCAAAAATAAGAGTTTTAGTAGTGACTCCTACAAGAGAGTTAACTCTGCAAGTAAGCGAAACATTTAAAGTCTTTAGTCCAAAAATGAAAGTAGTTAGTATCATAGGTGGAGAGAGTATAGGTGATCAACTCTACGACATTCAACAAGGGTGCGATATAGTTGTAGCTACTTCTGGTAGACTTCTTGACGTTATTAGTAAAAAACAGATGAATCTTTCAAAATTAGAGTTTTTTGTACTTGATGAAGCCGATAAAATGCTTGATCTTGGATTTTCTGAGGAGCTTGATACTCTATTAAAAGAGCTACCTTCAAAGCGTCAAAACTTACTTTTTTCAGCTACATACCCAGAAAAGATGCTACAAATTGCTTCTAAAATTACAACAAACCCAATAGAAGTTACGATTGAAGAAGAAAAACAGACTGTAGAGAACATTAATCAACGAGCCATCAGTGTAAATCAAGAAAATAGAAGAGTACTTCTAAGAGAACTTTTAAAGACTAACAAATGGAAATTGGTTTTAGTTTTTATAGCAACCAAAAGAGCAGCCGATAACATTGCACAAAAGTTTAGAAAATACGGTTATGAAGCAGAGTCTTTTCATGGAAACCTAGAACAAGAAGAACGTAAATATACACTAGAAGACTTTAAAAATAGAAAAATAAACATACTTTTTGCCACTGACATTGCAGCACGTGGACTCGACATTGACGATATAGATTGCGTTGTTAATTACGACCTACCTCGCTCACCAGCTGACTACATTCACCGTATAGGACGTACTGCACGTGCAGGTAAATCTGGAAATTCTATTAGTTTTGTAACACACGAAAATGCTGAGCACTTTAAACTCATAGAAAAACGATGTCAAATTTCTTTAGAAAAAGAGCAGATAAAAGGTTTTGAATTAACTGGGAATGCCCTAAGAAAAGAGAAAGGCAACGCTCCCGTAAAAGGAAAAAGAAAGAGTAAAAAAGACAAGTTAAGAGAAAAAGCTAATAACTCTTAATCTATATCATGCTTTTTAGGATAGTCAAAGAAGATTATTTTACCACTATCTTCTTCTATGTCCTTAAAACTTTTTACATCAAATTCAATGCAGACTATAGAACACGTTGGTATATTTGTTAAAATTGCACCGCTTAGTCTTTCGCCTACTTCCGTTAATGTTGGATTATGTGCTACTATAAAAACTGTATTTAATTTATCATCAAGTGAATCTAAAAGGTATCTGTATGTTGTGTATGAACTATCATAAAGAGATTCATCATAAGTAATGTTATCCACACTATAGTTTATAGTTTCTGCTATGATTTTTGCTGATTTTTGTGCTCTTTTTGCTGGGCTTGAAAGGATTAAGTCTGGCTTTATACCAAACTCTTTAAGTCTATTTGCCATAAAAGGAAGGTCTTTTTTTCCTCTTTTATTTAGAGGTCTCTCAAAATCACTCATACCCTCTTCACTCCAACTTGATTTGGCATGTCTAATTAGATATAATTTTTTCAATACTTATTTCTCCGCTAAAAAATAAAATTTTCTATCATCCAATTTCTTGCTAACCGTCTATTTGTCGCAAAAAATGGTAATTCATATTTGAGCATCATTTCAAGTTTTTTGATTAAGTACTCATCTTGGAGAGCAAGTTTATCACAAACTTCTTTCATCATAACTTGCATTTGTGTTTTAGAGTCTGTATCAAACGGAAGATTACCCTCTTCTTCAAAAAACTTTACTGTATCTATCTTTTCATCTACTTCTTTATATTCAAATTGTATTTCCATATTATTTGTTATTTTTTCGTTCAAGTATCTTTTGTCCTTTTTTGATTTGCAGCTTATAAATTGCTATTTCATCTTCTATTTCGACCTTTCTTTCATCTTCTAAATCACTATTTTTCAA
>DQTM01000161.1 GCA_015662785.1 Sulfurospirillum arcachonense
AGAAGCTAAAGTTGAACCTAAAAAGGAAGAGCCAAAGCAAGAAGCTAAAGCAGAGCCTAAAAAGGAAGAGCCAAAGCAAGAAGATAAACCTGTTGCAAAAGAGACTCCTAAAAAAGTAGAAGAGAAAATTGTAAAGGAAGAGCCAAAGCCTGAGGTTAAAGAAGAGCCAAAACCAAGAGCAAGTGTTCGTAAGCGTAGAGGTTTGGTTATTGTTAAGAAAAAGCGTCCTGTTAAAGTGGAAGCTGATCCTAAAAACTTTCCTTCTCCATATGCAAAAAAGAAAAATTCACAACCATTAGAGTCTGTTTTTGGAAATGCTAGCGATAGTGCAAAAAAGAAGAAAAAAATTAAAAAAATTCCTGCGGGAAAGCAGAATGGCAACTCTAGAATAGACATAGCTTTTAGTGATATGGCTGACATAAAGATGGACTTAGAAGATAATATGGTGGTTTTACCAGATTTGACTATTAAAGCAGAACCAAAAGTAGAAGTAAGAACTAAGAAAAATAGTGATCCTTCACAAATTAGAACTACAAAAAGACCAAGTTTTATAAGACCACAAGGTATAAAAAGACGTGGAAGAAAAAGAAGAGTTAAAAAAGTAATTGATTTAGAAAACGTAGTAGTATCTTCAATAGAGATTGCAGAAGACATCAGAGTATATGAGTTTGCTGAGAAGATTAACAAGCAACCAAGTGATGTTATAAAAGAACTGTTTTTACTAGGTATGTTAGTTACAAAAAATGATTTCTTAGATAAAGATGCTATCGATATTTTAGCTGAGACTTTTGAAGTAGAAGTTACAACTGTTAATGTGCAAAAAGAGTTTGACTATGTTGGAGATTATGAAGAATCAGCAGAAGAGCATATGGTAGAGCGTGCACCTATCATCACTATCATGGGTCATGTTGATCATGGTAAAACTTCACTTTTAGACTATATTAGAAATTCAAAAGTAGCAAGTGGCGAGTCTGGTGGAATAACTCAGCATGTTGGTGCATATATGGTTAAAAAAGATGGAAGAAATATAACATTTATAGATACTCCAGGTCACGCAGCATTTACGCAGATGAGAAGCCGTGGGGCACAAGTAACAGATATAGTTATAATTGTTGTTGCTGCTGATGATGGTGTTATGCCGCAAACAAAAGAAGCAATAGAGCATGCAAAAGCTGCTGATGTTCCTTTTATAATCGCTATGAATAAGATGGATCTTGAAGCTGCAAACCCAGATTTAGCTAAAGCTGGACTTGCTGAGCTTGAAGTTACTCCTATTGCTTGGGGTGGAGATTATGAGTTTGTTGAAGTATCTGCTAAAACAGGTATGGGTGTTGAAGATTTACTAGAAGTTGTTCTTCTTCAAGCTGATATGCTAGAACTTAAAGCAAACCCAGATAGAGAAGCAAAAGCAACTGTAATTGAGAGTTCAGTTGAAAAAGGAAGAGGTCCTGTTGCAACTGTAGTTGTTAACGAAGGAACTCTAAAAGTTGGAGATGTTATTGTTGCAGGTGTTGGACACGGAAAAGTAAGAGCACTTCTTGACGATACAGGAAAGCCTGTTAAAGAAGCACTTCCTGGAGAGCCTGTAGTTGTTTTAGGACTTAGTCAAGTTCCAGGTTCTGGAGAGCATCTAGTAAGTGTTAAGACAGATAAGATAGCTCGTGAATATGCTCAAAAAAGAGCTGATTACCTAAGACAAAAAGAGCTTTCAAAATCAACTAAAGTAACTTTAGATGAGCTTAGTAGCAAGATTGCAGAGGGAGCAATAAAAACTCTACCTGTTATACTTAAAGCGGACGTTCAAGGTTCTCTTGAAGCTATTAAAGGTTCGTTAGCAAAAATTAAAAACGATGAAGTTAAGATTAACATTATAAGTTCTGGAATTGGTGGTATCACGGAAAGTGATGTTGCTCTTGCAGAAGCTAGTGAAAACAGTGTAATTCTTGGTTTCCATGTTAGACCAACAGGAGCTGTTAAAGAAAAAGCAAAAGCAAATGGTGTTGAGATAAAAACATATAACATCATATATGATTTGATTGACGATGTTACAGGACTTGTTTCAGGTCTACTTTCTCCAGTTATTAGAGAAGAGAACATTGGTCAAGCTAAAGTTCGTGAAGTATTTGTTGTTCCAAAAATTGGAGCGATTGCTGGTTGTATTGTAACTGATGGTTCTATTCAACGTGGTGTTAAAGTTCGTCTTATTCGTGAGGGTGTTATCGTTTATGAAGGTAGTGTTTCTTCACTTAAGCGTTTCAAAGATGATGCAAGCGAAGTGAAAAAAGGTTACGAATGTGGTATTGGTATCGAAGGATACAATGACATTAAAGAGGGCGATTATATTGAGAGCTTTAAAGAAGTAGAAGAGCAAGCGACACTATAATGTCTGATAAATCGATAAAACTACAACGTACTGAGAGTATACTTAGGGAACTTATCCCTGAGGCACTTTCAACGTTGAATGATGATATGTTAAATGGACTTTGTGTTATAGATGTAGATTGTACTCGTGGAAAATACGATGCAACTGTTTATCTTGATAAGATGATGTTTGATGTAGATGAGCAAAAGTACATCATAAAACATCTAAAAAAAGTAAATTCACATATAAAAAATCATTGTATGCAGGCTGAAGGCTGGTTTAGATGTCCTGATTTTAGATTTAGGTTTGATGATAAATTAGAGAAGCAAAACCAGATGGATGACCTGTTTGCTCAAGTAGCTCGTGAGCTAGAGAAGGGAAAAAAAGATGACAACTAAAGAGACTATTGTAAATATATTGCATGATTGTGGAGTTGAACTTTATGACTTGGAAACTGTTAGTGAATATGAGCAAAAAATATTTAGAATTTATATAACAAGTAAAGAAGAAAAAGTTAATCTTGATAAGTGTGCAGAGGTAACGAAAATATTATCTCCAATTTTGGATTTAGAGCCACCTGTAAATGGTGTTTATACCCTTGAAGTAAGCTCTCCAGGGATTGAGCGTCCACTTAAAAAGATGGAACATTACATCGGTTCTATCGGTGAAGATGTCAAAGTTAAGCTAATAAGCACAGATAAAATTATAGGTAAACTTGACTCAGTAGAGAATGGCAAACTGACTATTACAGAGTATGATGGTGAAGTAACTGTTATACCTATGGATGATATAGAGAAAGCTAGAACTTACTACAAATGGTAAACTCGCAAGAGTATTTTATAAACTTAGCACTTGAAAAAGCTTGGGCTTATCAAGGGCTAACTTACCCCAACCCTCCAGTTGGAGCGGTTATAACTGACAATCAAAACAATTTTATTTCTTATGGTGTACATAAAAAAGCTGGAACTCCTCATGCAGAAGTCAATGCTATAAAACAAGCTTTCTATAATATAACTAAAGATGAAGAGATACTAAAACTTGAAAGCTCAAATGAGATTCATGATTACTTACATGCAAAGCACAAGGGCATATTTGAAGATAAAAATATCTATGTAACACTAGAGCCATGTAATCACTTTGGAAAAACTCCACCTTGCAGTCAACTCATAGCAAAACTTGGATTTAATAGAATTGTTATAGGAGCATTAGATACCAATAGAAAAGCAAGTGGAGGATTTGAATATTTAAAAAAAAATGGTTTACATGTAGAGGTTTTAGATCAGTATACATGTAAAGAGTTACTTGAACCATTTAGTACTTGGCAAAAGGAGCCTTTTGTTTTTTTTAAACTTGCAATGAGTAATAATGGTGTGATTGATGGTGGAGTCATTACATGTAAAAAATCTCATGAATTAGTACATAAACTAAGAGACAGATGTGATTTACTTGTAATTGGGGGCAATACGGTACGAATTGACCGTCCTATCTTAGATGCAAGATTATGTGATGGAAAAGCACCTGATATACTGATATATTCAAAATCAAAAGAGTTTGATAAAGATATCCCTCTATTTAATATGCCAAATCGAAAAGTTTTTATAGCTGCTAATTTTGACAAAGTAAAAGAGTATAAGTTTGTTATGATTGAGGGTGGTGAAGGTATGCTAAAAGCTACAAAGAGCTTAACTAAGCATTATCTTATTTTTCGTTCACCTAATTTTAAAGAGGGAAATTCACCACAATTTTCACATAAATTAAAAGAGTTATATTCATCAATAGTAGGAGAAGATAGACTTACTTGGTTTAAACAACTAGATGGATAGTATACTTCTGTTTTCACTACCAATTTTTTTATTATCAGGATTTGCTCATGGTCTTTTAGGCTTTGGTTTCCCTATGGTTGCTACTCCTCTTCTTTCTGTATTTTTGAGCGTAAAAGAAGCGGTACTATTGACTTTATTTCCTACTTTAGTTGCAAATACAAGGGTTATAAAAAAAGGCGGAAATTTTTTTGATATTTGGAAAGAATATAAACTTCTTATTACTTTTGTAGTTTTTGGAAGTTTTCTAGGTACAAATTTTCTTATAAATTATGATACGCCATACTATAAACTACTTCTAGCTTTCGTTGTACTGCTCTATCTAAATAGAGACTATATGAAAATATCACTAGAGAAAATATTTTTAAAAAATCCAATAATAATGATGATTTTGTTTGGTTTTTTAAGTGGGATTGTTAGTGGTTTAGTAAATATCATGATACCAATATTAGTAATTTATATTATTGAGAGTAAAATATCAAAAGAAAAATCATTTGTACTAATGAATTTTTGCTTTTTTTCAAGTAAATTAACTCAAATTATTATTTTTGGTACAAATGGGAATTTTTCATTAGATTTTTCTTATATGATGATACCTATCATCTTTATATCTATCTTAGGATTAATTTTAGGCGAAAAAATACGTAAATATATAGATGAAAAGCTTTACAAAAAGATACTTATATGGCTCTTGTGGTTACTTTCCATTTATCTTATATTGGATACTTTTTTGTATCAGTAATTCTCTAGACTTTTTATATAAAGTAGAATATTCTGAATCTATCTCGTCTATAAGAGGAGAGTATTTTAAAAATGTACTCCAAACTTGCAGTGCTGGTTTTTCTCTTTTTTTAACTTTTAAGGCTAAGGCAGTTGAACCATTGATAAGTCCTTTTAGGATATAACTTTCATTTTTTAAAGAGGGAATTTTTTTCCACTCTTTCCACTTGTCTTCAAGAACTTCATGTCCTTCGATAAAGTCATCTTTTCCTACTACATGTAAAAATTCATTTAATTCTTTCATGAATGTGGAAAGTATCCAACTCTAAACCCACCCCAGTGTTTTCCATTTACTATGATAGGAACTGAAAGGTCGTGCATAATCTCTCCAGTATCTCTTTTATATGTTTGAAGAAGTAGTTTTTTAGTGTGGTTTCCACAACGTCCACCAGTTCTGTCATCAAAGATTCTTTTGCTTCTACTTCCAACTAAATCTTTTTCAAAATCTCCAGTCATAGCTTTTGCGAACTTGTTGTTGTGTGTTGGAACATAACCTTTAGGGTCTGTTGAAATTGCATAAGCTATATTTTTATCCATGCTAAGTACTTTTTCTTGGATTGCAGGAAGTACAGCATCACAAAACTTATCATATGCTGTAGTAAATTTTTGAGGGTTTGTTCCTTCTACAGCTCTATAGTTTCTATCAAAAAGATTGTTTTGGTTAATCTTCCCATCTTTTAGTTGAGTACTAATTTTTTCTATTGATGTAACTATACTTACAAGGTCACTATTGCTGGATGAAGCATTTATTGCGATGTTGCTAATTTGCTCTTCTATATGAATTGATTGCTCTAAGAAATCACTTATTTGACTTCCTACCTCTTCAACAAGATGCATTCCTTTTTCTATCTGTTCTGATAAGTTTGTGATTTCATCTGTTACATCAGCAGTTTCACTTTGAATCATACCAATGGAGAGTTCAACCTCTTTTGTAGCTGTTGTTGTTCTCTCTGCTAAGTTTCTTACCTCTTCAGCAACAACTGCAAATCCACGTCCATGCTCACCCGCACGAGCAGCTTCAATCGCAGCATTTAGTGCGAGAAGGTTTGTTTGCTCTGCTATCTCGTCTATGACTTGGGTTACATTTTTTATCTCTATTGCTTTTTGGCTCAGTGATGAAACTTTTTGACTAGCTGTTAAAGCAACTTTATTTATGTTTTGCATACTATCAATTATTGTTTTTAAGTCATCCTGACTATGTTGACTTCCTTTCATAGTTTGAGCAGTAAAAACTGAAGCCTCTTTAGCGCTATTTGATACCAGTATTACATTTGCCATTATTTTTTGAGTGGTTTGTGATATAGATTCAACTGCTTTTGCTTTTTCCTCTAGTTTTTTTGACATTTTGTCAATAGAGCTTGAAAGGGTTGCTGTATAGATTGAATTTTTACCAGAATCAATAGAGAGTTTTTCTGCCATATCCATAAGTATGTCAAGCATGACATAAGTTCTGTTATAAAAAGCATGAACAAAAGGGATAGAGTCTTTGAGGGCAACAAACTCTTTTTTATACTCTTTTTGTTTATCAAAATCTCTTGTTGTAAATTTACCTAAAACTTCAGTTGCATTCATGATAGGCTTAAAAAGAAGTATATGAAAACCAATTACTGTAATAGTTGAACCTAATATAGAAAAGATTAAAATAAGAGGTAACATTATGTTAAACTCTGCAACATATGTTATACCGTACGCCAATATAGACATTATCACTGTAGGTCCAATAATGGCTTTAAAATAAAAAGGCATAAGAATTGGTTTTATGTGTTTCATTGTTTACTCCAGAATAAAAGTGTAACTATTATAGCAAGTTTTAAAAAAAGTCTATTATTAATATATCTTAACTTTCGCAGCTAATAAAGTAGAATTTACAGCGATATATACAGTAGATAAGGAACTTACTTGATATTTGATCCCAAATTATGCAATAGAAAAATAAAAACCTAATCAAAAGTACCATAAAATATAACTCAAACTTCATTTACAAAGGTTAACCAAATGGG
>DQTM01000063.1 GCA_015662785.1 Sulfurospirillum arcachonense
CAATAAGGTGGCTTAAAATTTTTACTAAACACCCCTTAAGCACAAGCATAGGTAATCTTTAGAAATCTCTATTGCATAATTTGGGTTTAAAAAAATAGTAATTATATAAGAGAATTAAATGATGTTATAAATCAAACAATAGATATAGATCTACTTGAAAAGGGTTTAGTTAAAGTAAATTATATTGATAAACTAAAAAAACTGCTTGTTTTAGTGAGTCAAGTAAATCCATCAGGCTTAAATATCACAAAGCTATCATCTTCTATGAATTTAAGTAGAAATACAATCTATGCCTATCTAAGACACCTAGAAATTGGGGGGCTTTTAAATACGCTTAGTAGTAAAAAAAGTGTGAGTAAATTAGCTAAAGCAGAAAAATTATGTCTTAAAAATACAAATATATCTTATGCTTTAGCAATTGAAGAGAAGATAGAGTATATACGTGAGACATTTTTCGTTTCTCAACTAAAAGAAGATTTTTCATTGAGATTAAATAGTTATGGTGATTTTATATTAGATGATAAATATATTTTGCAAATAGGAATTAAAAATAGAGACTTAAAGCAAATTAGCATAGAAAATTCACAAAACAATTACTTGGTAATAGATACTGATAGTACGGAAGATAAGTTTAAAATACCCCTTTGGTTATTTGGGTTTTTGTATTAAGTAAAAGGAAATCACTTTAGATTTCCTTTTATGGAGAGAAGTTATGGGTTTTAGTCCATTTGGTGACGGATATATGTAGGGATATCAAGATAATCTTCTTGTCCCTCATAACCACCACTTACTTTTTTAAGACGAGTTATACGCTCTTTTTTAACAGCCTCTTGAGACTCATTAAGTAGTTTTAACTCTTTTGTTTTTTCTATTTTATTTTCAAAACCAGTTGCTACGATAGTGACTTTTACACTATCATCAGCCATAGTATCATCTGTTGTAGTTCCAAAAATTACATCAGCATCTTCATCAGCACTCTCATAAAGAACACTCATCGCTTCACTTATGTCTGAAAGAGGACAAGTTGATGGGATATGAAAGTGTATAAGAACTCCTAAAGCACCATTTATAGACATGTTATCTAGTAGTGGTGATTCTATTGCACTTTTTACAGCTTCGCTAGCAGCTCCTTCGCCACTACTCTCTCCAACACCCATAAGTGCCATACCTCTATGACTCATAACTGTTTTAACATCAGCAAAGTCAACATTTATATCACTAGCACCAGAAGAAAGAACTACTTGGCTCATACCACTAACAGCACGACTAAGTACATCATCTACTATTTTGAAGCTATCTTTTATTCCTAAACCACGGTCAACAATAGAAAGAAGTTTGTCATTAGGAATAACCACTATAGAGTCACTCTCTTTTTTAAGCTCATTCAAACCTGCTTCTGCAAGCTTCATTCTTTTACGACCTTCAAACATAAAAGGTTTTGTTGCTACTGAAACAGTTAAGGCACCAATTTCTTTTGCAGCCTGAGCGATGATAGGAGCTGCACCAGTACCAGTTCCACCACCAAGCCCACTAGCTACATAAACTATATCTGCACCTTCAAGCGCACTTTTGATTTCTTCATAACTTTCTAGTGCAGACTCTTTACCAACTTCCGGTTGCATTCCAGCTCCAAGACCTTTAGTCTTTTTTTCTCCAAGTTGTAGTTTTGTAGTGGCTTTTGAGTGATCAAGTGCTTGAGCATCAGTATTTGCAACTATTAAGTCAATTCCAGTTACTCCTTGTGCTATCATATGGTTAACCATATTTCCACCACCACCACCAACACCGATGACTTTTATCTTCGCTCCATAAACATTTTTTGCTTCTTCTATACTAAAACCACTCATTTTCTCTCCTAAAATAGTTGTGTAATACGGTTCCAAACTCTACTCATAAAACCGTCTTTTTGTTCTTTTTCATCTATGTTTGCTATGTTTGCTAGTTTATCCCTAGCACTTTCTATTCCACTATTGTCGTTTGTAAGCGTGTCCGTATCTTCTCCATTTAGAACATCTTGTACATTTTTACTTGGTGCTATTGCTTCATTTTTATATCTGAGTTTTTTATTTGAATCTATTTCATAAGGTGTAAAATGTCCAGCTCCATAAAGCACAAGACCAATGGCAGTTGAATACCCTGGATCTCTTAGTGTTTCAAAAAGTCCATCCATCTCTTTTGGTTTTGCAACTCTTATAGGCATATTATCAAATATAGCAGAAGCTAACTCTCTAATACCTTCTAGCTTTGTCATACCACCTGTTAGAACTACTCCAGCTCCAAGTTGATCTTTATAGCCACTATCTTCTAATGATTTAGCCAATATCATAAGTGTCTCTTCTACACGAACATAGATAACATTTGATACTATGTCTAAAGATACTTCATGTGTCGAGCCATCATCTCCGATGACAGGAAGTTCTATAAGGTCACTAGAGTTTCCATGAAGTGAACCATAGTTTATTTTTATGTTCTCAGCAGCGCCTAATGGTGTGTGAAGTGCTGTTGAAAGATCGTTTGTTATGTTAAGTGAACCAACACCCAAAAAGTCGTTATATCTTACTGCACTATTAGTATGAACAACAAGATTACATGTAGCACCACCAACATCAATGACTGCAACACCAAGCTCTTTTTCATCATCATTTAGAACAGCTATACTAGAAGCATAACCTCCTAGAACTACATTGTCTATCTCAACACCTGCTGATTTAACAGCTTTTTCTAGGTTGCTTAGTGATGATTTTTGTGCTGAAATTATATGTGTTTGAACTTCTAGTCTAGCGCCACTCATTCCTAATGGATCTTCTATAAACTCTTGGTCATCTACTTTGAAGTTGTATGGGAGTATATGAAGTTTTTCATATTCGTTTGGTATGTTTGCATTGTGGTCTGCCATTTGCATAGCACGGTTTATTTCTCGTACGCCAATGTTACGATTAGGAATGTTCACAACGCCACTACTATCGATACTTTTTGTATACGCTCCAGAGATAGAGACAACCACTTTTTCATATTGGGTGCCTGCTACTCTTTTTGCATCATTTAGTGCATTTTTGATAGATTTTGAAGCTAGTTCAATGTTGGTAATGATTCCCTTTTTAAGCCCTTGTGACTTTGCGATACCAGCACCAAGGATTTTTATGTCATCATCTGTTTTTTCAGCAATGATAGCACAAATCTTACTTGAACCAATGTCGATACCTAAAATCTTAGTACTCAATTAGTTTCCTTTATAGTATTGTTCTATATCGTATCTTTTCTTTAGGTTAACTACTAAGTTTTGACTAATTTCAGCTTGTTTCATCTGAGAAATGTTGTCATTTACAAGTGTAGTATACTTTTCTACTTTCTCATTACTAAGCAAGTTTTGTTCCAATATTTGATATAAAACCGCCTTGTTACCGATAATTTTAAAGTTTCTAGCTTTATTGTTATCAAAAACAAAGTTTATGAACTCTAAGCTCTCTGCTTCACTAAGTCCAGCTATCTTTTTTCCACCTTCTCTACTAACAAATCCTATATCTTGACCTTTAAAAATACCTAGTCTAGCTTCTGCTTTTTTCTCTAATGCAGTTACTTTTTTCTCAGATTGTAATTGAACCAATATATCAGCTTTTGCATCTATATAAGGCTTTGGAAGAGGGTTGTTTACACTTTTTAGTTTAACAACTATATAACCATTTTCAGTTTCTATTGGTTTTAGAACAGTTCCAATATTGATAGTTGCTAGTTTTTCAACAGGGAAAGCAGTATCACTTACTTTTACATTTTTTGTTCCTGTTGCATTCATTTGAGATTTTTTAAATAACAAGTAAGTCTCTAAAGCTTCTCTTTTAGATAGTTTTAGTCGATAATCTTTTTCAACGTCTACTCTTGCATCAGCTAAACTGAGTATTTTTCCTTCAGTTGACTTATAGTTATGCCTGTTCTCTTTATAAAAAGTTTCTAACTTATTCTCATCTATGTCTTTAGTAGAAAGCTTTATAGTTATAGTTTCTAAGTCGTAACTCTTTTCGCTTAAGTAATTTGTTTTATGCTCATCCCAATACTTTTTGATTTCATCTTCATTTACAACTGCTTCACTCTGGTCAAGATAGATAATATCAACTGCAAGTCTATCTTTCATGAACATTGATGATACAAATAGTTCTCTTTCTGCTTTAGTTGGAGTTAACTTCAGAATACTTTGTACTTTAGATAACAAAATTTGTTTTTTAAGTCCAGTCTCATAATCTTTTGCTTTTATTTGTGATTGTTTTATAACTCTATAATAAGTCTCTTTATCAAATACCCCATCTTTTTGAAAAGCGGTATCTGTTGCTAAAGCATTTTTAACTTCATCATCAGTTGCACGTAGACCAATCTCATCTGCATAAGCTAAGATAAGAGTTTCGTTGATGACACTCTCTATAACCATCTTCTCTAGACCCATTTGGTCAGCTTTTTCTTGAGTAAGTCCACCACCTAACATGTTATTGTAAAAGTTGTAGTAGTTAGCATAAGCTACTTGATACTCTTGAACTGTTATTTTTCTATTCCCAACTTTTGCTATTGCTGAAGCACGATCTGAATTAAAATCATAAGCTCCCCAACCAACAAAACCCGCACCAACAAACGCTATTACGCTTATCCAAATTGTTACAACTAAGTATTTTTTGTGACGTTGCATCCAAGTGATCATCTACATCCCTTTTGAGCTTATTTAAAGCCCTATTTATTTTGGTATAATTCTATCTATTTTGTTATTAAACGACCATAAAGTCGGAGATTTGGAGAGAAAAATGAGTAAAAAAAGTGTAGATTTAGTCAAAAAAGATTTAGAACATATCTGGCACCCTTGTACGCAGATGAAAGATTATGAAAAACTGCCTCTGATTCCTATTAAAAAAGGTAAAGGAATTTACCTATATGATTATGATGACAACAAATACATAGATTCTATAAGCTCATGGTGGGTCAATATTTTTGGACATTCAAACCCATATATAAACGAAAAGCTAAAAAATCAAATTGATGATTTAGAACATGTAATACTAACGTGTTTTACTCACGCTCCTATAGTTACGTTATCAAAAAGACTGGTAGAAATTACACCAAAAGGCTTAGAAAAGGTCTTTTATGCAGATAACGGTTCAAGTGCAGTTGAAGTTGCCTTGAAAATGAGTTACCAATACCACAAAAACAGAGGTGAAACAAGACCTTACTTTTTATCTCTGCAAAACGGATACCATGGTGAAACCATAGGAGCACTTTCAGTGAGTGATGTTGGACTTTATAAAGACACATTTGAGAGCATATTGCTTAAAACACTCCAAGTACCAGTGCCAAAAGACCAAAGTGAAGATTCTGCAAAAGAGGCTTCAATAAAACTTGAAGAGCTTTTAAAGGAGCGCTCACATGAAATATCCGGTTTTATATTGGAGCCTCTTATACAGTGTGCTGGAAGTATGCATATGTATGCACCTTTGTATCTTACATTGGCTCGTGAACTCTGTACAAAGTATGGAATCCACTTAATAGCAGATGAAATTGCTTCAGGTTTTGGAAGAACAGGAACTATGTTTGGTTGTAACCAAGCTAACATCACTCCAGACTTTATGACACTGAGCAAAGGCTTAACTGGTGGCTATCTTCCCCTTTCTTGTGTACTAACAACTAACGCTATTTATGATGCTTTTTATGGAGAATATAGTGATAACAAAGCTTTTTTACACTCACATAGTTTTACAGGAAATCCACTTAGTTGTAGTGTGGCAAATGCAACGTTAGATATTTTTGAAAAAGATGATGTTATAAATGAGAACAAAAAACTTAGTATATATATAAGTAAGAAGTTAGAGAGATTTAAAGATCTAAAAAATGTAGAAAACATAAGACAACTTGGTATGGTTGCAGCTGTTGACATAAAAGGTTATAAACCAGAGAAAAGGATTGGATTAAAAGTATTTGATTATGCGTTAGAGCGTGGTGTGTTTTTAAGACCACTTGGCAATGTTGTTTACTTCATGCCTCCATATGTTATTACATGTAAAGAAATTGATCAGATGATGGATGTGGCATATGATGCTATAAAGGCTTTACATGTATAGTACGGTTTTTGTTGCAGGCTACGGAAACTCAGAGCCAGAACATTGGCAAAGATTGTGGTTCAATGAAATAAAAGATGCTCATTGGGTAGAACAAAAAGAGTGGAACAATCCAAACAGAGATATATGGATAGAAGAGTTAGAAAACACACTTCTACATGTAAAGACACCAGTTCTTATAGTTGCTCATAGTATTGGGTGTCATACTGTTGTAGAATGGGTTAATAAGTACTATACAAATCAAAATATCATAGGAGCATTGTTTGTCGCTCCTCCGGATACAAATGCTGAGAGTTTCCCAAAAGAGATATTAGGTTTTGAAAATACACCGCTTGAAAAACTGCCGTTTAACTCTACATGTATACTTAGCAGTGATGACCCTTATTCTAGTATAGAAAAAGCGGAATTATTAGCCCAAAAGTGGGGAAGTAAGGTTTTTAAAGTTGGAACAAAAGGGCATATAAATTTAGCTTCAAAGCTTGGATATTGGGAAGAAGGAAGAGAAATTTTAAGGAACACTATGTTCTTTTAAAAGGTTTTTTAACAAATACCTCACAAAATGTTCTAATATCTGCCATATTCTTTTTAAAAACACATTTTATTTTTAAGGATTATAGAGCATTTCTTAAAAAAGAGCTAAAAACATTACAAAATG
>DQTM01000287.1 GCA_015662785.1 Sulfurospirillum arcachonense
GACCTTATATGCATAAGAATCTGGCTTTCGAATGTGGTAGCGGGGACAGGATTTGAACCTATGACCTTCGGGTTATGAGCCCGACGAGCTACCAAACTGCTCTATCCCGCGACACTAAAGACACTCGCTCATATGCAAGTGAGGTAAAATTATAGTCGATTTTTATTTGTTTGTCAAGGGCTTTTTAGTACAATATGTAAAATTTAATAATTTTAGGAAAATTATGTCAGCAATAGATAGAGTAAAACAAGCAATAGAAGATATGAAACAAGGTAAAATGATAGTTATGTGCGACGATGAAGATCGCGAAAATGAGGGTGATTTAGTATACCCTGCTACGTTTTCAACACCTGAAAAAGTCAACTTTATGGCAAGTGAAGCAAAAGGTCTTATATGTGTATCTGTTTCAAGATCAATAGCAGATAGACTAAAACTATCGCCTATGGTTACAGACAATGACTCTCAACACGAAACAGCCTTTACTGTTTCAGTTGATGCTAGGCTTTGTACAACTGGAATCTCCGCAGGCGAAAGAGATATGACTATAAAGATACTAGCTGATTGTGCAAGTAGTGCAAATGAGCTTGTTCGTCCTGGTCATATATTCCCTCTTATAGCTAAAAAAGGTGGTTCATTAGTTCGTACTGGTCATACAGAGGGTTCTATAGACATATGTCGTCTTGCGGGTCTTGCAGAGTCTGCGGTTATATGTGAAATAATGAAAGAAGATGGCTCTATGGCTAGACGTGATGACCTTGACATCTTTTGTGAGAAGCATGACATAAATATAGTATATATTTCTGACATTGTAGAATACAGAATGCAACATGAATCACTTGTGCGTGAAATTACAGAGTCAACTACTCAGTTTTTAGGAATAGATGCAAGACGTATAGACATGGTAGATCATGAAGATAACCATCATATTGTTTATACTTTTGGAGAAGTTAAGAAAAAATCAGCAGTAAAGTTTCATAACATCATGCCAGATATTGAACTCTTTACCAATACTGATAAATTCAATGGTATGGTTAGTGCAGTAGAGTACTTAAAAAAGAATGGTGGTGTTTTGATATTTCTAGATGATGAAAATTCACCTAAAAAAGAGGTAAAAGAATTCGGTATAGGTGCTCAAATACTTAAAAAACTAGGTGTGGAAGAGATTCACCTTCTCACTTCTTCAAAAGGCAAAGAGTTCGTAGGACTTAGTGGTTTTGGACTTGATATAGCCGAAGAACTATAATAAAAGAGCCAAAAGAGTTTAAAACTCTTTTGGTACTGTACAGTCCAAATCTTGGGTTTGGGCTGCTATAGTTATGATGTCTTTTTGAGAAAGTTCACCTAAAAGCGAAATTGAACCAAGTCTCATACACCATATTCTTAGTGTCTCTAACTCTTTTTCTTCTTTTTTCAGCCCAGCTGATACATTCCAAGAACAGATACCTTTTATCTCTTTATAGTCTAGCAAATTTACCATCTCTCTATCTGTAATTTTTTTCTTTACATGTAGACGAATTTGCTCTTCATTTAAACCTGATTTATGAACTCTATATCCTAGTATAAGTGCTTTAGCACGTTCTGGGTACTTTGTTTTTATTTTATCAAAACTATTTCCATAGTATTTTAACGCTGGTATGATATCTTTTGTTTTATATATCTTCTCTTTTTCCATATGATTTGGTTTTATCATTTTTTTCCTTTAAGCTGATTTACCCACCATCCATATTTTTAGATAAAAGCATAAGATGTCAAATGTGAGGCAGATTTGTGAGAGCCTAGCTTAAGCTAAGGTGAACAAATCTAACGAAGCAGTTGATATCTTATGCTTTTATCCGTAGGGTGGTTTATCTTTGCCCTTATTGCTTCGTTAAAGTCTTTCATCTTAGCTAAGGCTAGGATTTCAAGACTTTGCCTCACACTAAGAGCAAAGATAAACCATCTAAAACTATAGATGATGGGTAAAATCAGCTTCAATTTTTAACAACATCTCTTTTTTATCTAATCCACCTGCATAACCTACAAGTTTTCCACTCTTTCCTATGACTCTATGACAAGGGACTACTATACCTATAGGGTTTTTGTTATTGGCTCCACCAACTGCTCTTACAGCTTTTGGGTTACCGATTTGTATAGCAATGTCCTGATAGCTTCTAGTCTCCCCATAAGGTATACTTTGTAAAGCTTTCCAAACACTTCTTTGAAAATCAGTTCCTTTAACAAACTCCAAAGGAATGGTAAACTTTTGTAATTTACCAGTAAAATACTCATATAACTGATCTTTACATGTAGAGACAATCTTAGGGTACTTTTGTGGGTTTTTACCCATCTTATCAATAAACTGCATCTCTTGTAAAAAGCTTTCACTACAAACAAACTTTATAGTTCCAATAGGTGAATTATAGTAATATGTTGTTTTCATCTAACATTATATCACATAAGGATTTCAATGAAGATAAGAGTATATTATGATGACACAGATGCCGGTGGCATAGTTTACCATGCAAACTACTTAAAGTTTTGTGAACGCTCTAGAAGTGAGCTTTTTTTTGAAAGAGGAAAATCTCCAGCCATGGACGGTGGACACTTTGTCGTCAAACGTCTTGAAGCAGATTACAAAAAACCTGCAAAACTTGGTGATATGCTTGAAGTAAAACATGAGATTATGAGTATGAGAAATACTTCATTAACACTAAAACAAAACGTCTGGTTAGAAGATGTTAAACTATTTGAGATGATATCTGTTTTAGTATTTGTAGTGGACGGAAGACCTGCTAAAGTTAGCCAAGAAACAAAAGAGTTTTTTAAAAGTATTTTTTAGAAAAGCTCTTTTTCAAACTTGTACCTTTTTGGTCTAACTATAGATACATCATATTCAACTTGATTTTCAACTATATTTTCATTAAAATTGCTACTTGCTGTAGGTACAAAATAGTGAGTATAAAAGTAGTCAATTCCAACTGAAGTAGAGTAGTTTACCCAATCGTAAACTATATCATGCCCAAAAAGTGAATTTAACTCTTCCATGCCTACAGTGCTTTTTCCAATAGAATTTGCTATATAAAACTCTTTTCTGTCATCATACTGAGTCAATGTTAAAAGCATTGGATTATAGTTTATTTGAGTAGAGAGCAATGCATATGTCTCTATATCATAAACTCTAAGCTGAGATGCAATAAGACTAGTTTTTACCAATGGAGTATTCATAAATATAGAACTTTGAACTAGTTTTTTATTGTTTTTAAACATCCGTTTAAAACTTACACGTGAACTATTTATACTTTTAGAATAGACAATTTTGGGGTTCTTGTCTATGAGCGATTTGTTTAAAGATTTACTTAGCTTACTACCATCTGAAAAATAAGCGACTTTATCGTTTGTATGTTTTAAAAGCTCATCTATCTGTTTATCGTAGTCAATTCCACCAAATGTTATATTTGAAGCACTACTTTCTAATGTCTTTTTATGAACAGTTGGTATAAATATGACTAAATCACTTTCATTATCTATGATGATTTGAGCACCACTGGACGTAACTGGGGCTATTACATATCTAAAATTTTCTTTTTTAATATTAGCTAACTCTCTTAAAATTGATTCTTCTTTTTCATTATTTGAATTAAATACCTTTACTTCAAAATTATTTTGTTTTGAGACCAAATATGCTAAAACTGAATTTACTGTCGTTGAAGCGTATCTTCTTATACTTTTTTGAGGGACAAGCATAGCTATTCTTATAGAAAACTCTTCATCTTCAAAAACTCTAAAAATTCTCTGATAATAAGCAAATTCACTTCTCATAGAGTGAAGTTCATCCATAGAACTGTTATAGTGGCTTATAAAAGAAAATATTTGCCCATTATCTAAAAGCTGTTCCATACATTCTACGTTACATGTATAAGCATCTATATTTAAAAATATACTCTTTGTTGGTGGTATATGTGAGAGTTTATCACTCTTTGCAAACATAAATGAAACGATTATAAAAAAACTCAAAATTATTTTCATAGTAAACTTTTAACCTTTAACATATCTTGTAAAACCTCTTTTTTTGAGGATGGATTTCTTAGTAAAAAATAGGGACAAAAAGTAGGAATCAGCTTAGCACTCCCAAGAGTTAGTACTTCTCCTCTAACTTTTGAAATATGAGTATCGTACTCTCCTGTTAAGTGATGAAAACTAGTAGAGCCTAGAGCAACTATGATTTGAGGTTTTATCATCTCAATTTGTTGCATAAGATATGGCTTACAAGCACTAGCCTCTTCCATTGTAGGAACTCTATTCTCAGGTGTTCTACATTTGAGTATATTTGCTATATAAATCTCTTCTCTTTTTAGTCCTAGTACTTTTTCTATGATATTTGTCACAATATCACCAGCACGTCCTACAAAAACTCTTCCACTCTCATCTTCACCAGCACGAGGTCCTTCACCAATAAACATAAGCTTAGCATTTCTATTGCCTTCACCAAAAACTACATTTTTTCTTGTTTTACTTAAATTACACAAATGACAACTACTAACAGAACTCTCTAAAGAGTCAAAATCATTAGGTAACAAGGTGTTACTGCTATCTACTGGTTTATACTCTTTAAAGTACTCAAAACCCATAGCTCTATACTGGTACAATAGTTTTAATAATCTTGCTTTTTCTACTTGTGTCATAAAGGGGATGATACCTAAAGCGGTGTTAAAAAGAGATAAATACCAATATAAACATGAGAACTATTTAAGAAGTTTTTCTAATTGAAATTGTAAAAATAGCTCCATGTTCAGAATTTTTTACTCTCAAATCACCATTTAGATGTTTTTGTGCTAATGTTTTACTCATGTAAAATTCAAGACCTGTTCCGTTGTGTTCATCTTTTGTCGTAAAATATGGTTGAAAAACTTTATGTAGATTTTCTTCTTTAACTCCTCCACCATTGTCTTCAATATCTATATATATGAACCGTTTGCAAATTCAATCATCACAAAGTAGCTAATCTTTTATTTTAACCATTTTTATTTAAAAAAAATGGTTGTAAATTTTTACTTGCATATTTTACACTAGATTTACCAAATTTATCTAAAAATCATATTTCTACTCCGTGCTTTATGGTTTTAGTTGTCAATATTTGTA
>DQTM01000183.1 GCA_015662785.1 Sulfurospirillum arcachonense
GTTGATATATCTTTTACAGTTAATTCCTAAACATATTCCTATTTTGCGAATAGCAACTGATACTCCTGATAAAGATTTAATAGCCCCTATTTGGCAGATGAGCAAGGGAGAATTTAAAGAGTATATTGATGAAACTCTATGTTATAGATTTGGGAAAAGTGATGTAGATAAGAGTTTTTGGAGTAAAAAATATAAAGACTATTACTATCCTAAAAGCGGAGCCATTAAACAAGCAAAAGAGCTTTTTATAGCCTCATCAGAGTTACAAATAAGGCTTACATATAAAGATATAAAGCTGCTAGATATTGGTTTTGGTTTTGGAGTTAACTCAAAAGAGGCTCTTCGTGTTGAGAGTGAAAACTCTCTACATGTAACGGCACTTGATCAAGACTTGAGTATTGCAAAATTTTCTAATGATATAAATTTTATAGTAGGTGATGTAAGATACACACTTCCAAAACTAAATGAAAAATTTGATGTTATCTTTTTAGATCCTTTTAGCGAAGAAAAAAATCAAAATATGGTAAGTGAAGAAGTAGTAAACCACCTAAAACGACTCTTACATGTAGAAGGTGTGGTAATTACATCTACAGCTTTAAACTCTACAAAAAAAAGGTTTGAAGCAGTCGGTTTTAAAACAAAAATAGTAAATATTCATGATATAAGAGGTTTAATAGCATTTTTTTAGTAAAATAATCTCCCCCTTTAAAGGGTAAATAAAACAGGAGAATGTTAAATGAAAAATCCAAGAGGATTTCGTGGGAAGTATTTTTCACTTGCTGCTATTTTGGCTTTGAGTACGACTATAACTTTAGCAAATGAGACTAAAAGTTATACGGACACAAAACAAAATGCACAGGAGCAAGTGGAGTACAGTGAAGCTGAAGAGCTAACTCCCCCGAGTGATGAGCTAAATGTTGCAGTAATTTCAAAGAGAATTAAAGCCAAAAAATCAAAGGTATACTCTGCCTCAAAGAGTTATGTTAGTGCAACAAATGTAACTGACAACGTAAACATCTTAACTAGCGAAGAGATGAAGCTCCAAGGTATGACAACCGTAAGCCAAGCACTTAACTCACTTCCAGGAATAAATGTAACCAGACAAGGTGGACTTGGAACTACAACAAGTCTATTTGTTCAAGGCTTTTCAAATAAATACACACTGATTTTAATAGACGGTGTTAGGTGTAGTGATCCAACAAATACATCAGGCTCAGATATAAGTAATCTACTTTTAGATGATATAGATAGAATCGAAGTTATAAAAGGTGCACAAAGTGGTGTTTGGGGAGCTGATGCTGCCGCTGGTGTTATAAATATAATCACAAAAAAAGCAAAACCAGGAACTCATGCAAGTGTTGGAGTTGATGTTGGTAGTTATAAATACAGAAGTTTGAATGCTTCACTATCGCATAGAACACACTCATTTGATGTTATGCTTTCTGCTTTACGAACAACTCAAGATGGTTTTACTGCTCAAGCACCAAAAGGTGAAAACTTAGACCAATATGAAGATGATGCCTATAGAAACACAACAGTTAATTTAAAAACAGGATATTGGTTAAATTCTGATAACAGAATTGAATTTGGTTATCATGATATAAATTCGTTATCTCATTATGATTCTTTTGGTCCAGATTCAGATGGACGAAATGATTATAGAGGAAAAACAGGTTATTTAAAATATAAGCTTTTTGTTGGTAAACATGTTATTGAAACTACTGTTACGCAGAGCTATTTTCACAACAAACAGTTAGATGCAGTTTATGGAATAGATGACTCAATAGGAACTACTCCATCGATAGAGATAAAAGATACTTTTAAATATGCTAAAGATAGCATGTTGGTTTTTGGTGGAGTTTATGAAAAAAGAAAAGTTGAGTACACCGTAGTAGGTGGAAGTGAAGAGAAAAAAGATGAAACTAACAGAGCTATATATTTAAACAATACAAATAGATTTGATAACTTAGTATTATCTCAAGCTTTGCGTTATGATGATTTTAGTGAGTTCGATAGTAAATTAACTGGAAAACTAGGTATTAAGTATCTGTTTAATAAAGATTTCAATGTTTATACAAACTATAGTACAGGTTATAAAACACCAAATATGATGGATATGATAAATATTTGGGGAGCTAGTAACTTTGACTTAAAACCTGAAGAGATAAAAAGTTTTAACATTGGTTTAGAGTATAAAGGTTTAAATATAAACGTATTTAAAAATGAGATAGAAGATATGATTAGTTGGGTTGGTGGTCAAAATGTAAATATAGAAGGAACTTCAACTTTAAAAGGTGTTGAACTATCATATCAACAACTATTTTTTGATAAGTTACTTCTTGGTGGAAATTATACCTACGTCAATGCTAAAGATGCGAATGGAAAAAGATTGATTCGTCGCCCAAGATACCAAGTTGGTATGAATGTATCATATGTAGCAACAAAAAAATTAGTACTTAGTGCAGATGGAACATATATAGGTTCACGTGCTGATCAAGATTTTTCAACTTTTCCAGCATCAAACGTTGAAACAGGAAACTACTTCTTAGCAAATGCAAATGTAAGCTACAAGATAGACAAAACTTGGAATACATACTTCAAAGTAAACAACATACTAGACAAAGAGTACCAAACAGTTTACGGCTATGCAACACCAAGAAGAAGTTTTTATTTTGGTGCGAAGGCTAACTTCTAATGAAATTACACCTAAGAGATTATATATGGTACAAGTTTTTAAACTCCCTTTTTTTTGGAGTTAGTGTTGGGAGTATATTTGTTTTGTATACTCCACTTGAACCCTCTATTTATTCTCTTGGGGGTATTGTTTTAGCTCTTGGTATGCTTTTTATTTCTAAGTGGTATGATTGCTTGATGAACCTAAAAGCATTTTTTTATGTAACGGTTTTTGTTGAAGCTGTTGTATTGCTTTTTGTCTGTTCATTTCTATTTTTTGGTTACTCTTATATGATTGCTATTAGCATCTATATTGGTTATCAAGTTACTTTTATGTTTGGTAATTATCTTGTTCGTATGGAGACTATTGCTCTTAAAAAAACAGCTATTTTATCTTTTACTGACGTTGCAAAACAAAAAGGCTATCTTTTTGGTATGGTTATCTCTTATGGTTTTTACAAGCTTTTAGAGTGTTTACATGTAACGAACAAAAATATACAAGTTTATGATCTACATGTAGGGCTTTTTTTACTACAAATCGTCATAATATATTTTGTTTTTAAAGCCTTTAAAAAACTATAGTGGTAGTTAGTCAATTATATTGGTTGTCTTAAAATTAAAACAACCAATATCTGATTTAGAATTAATTAATAGGCATATTTTTTATTACTATTAATCATCCTTTCCACCATCATCATCACTATCGCTATCACTATCGCTATCACTGTCGCTATCTTCTCCATCTTCTCCATCTTCTCCATCTTCTCCATCTTCACCGTCTTCACCGTCTTCGCCGTCTTCACCATCATGATTTTTATCATTGTCATCTTTGCCATTGTCATCTTTGCCATTGTCATCTTCTCCTGCATCGTCGTTAAATTCTGCTGAATTTGCCTCTGCTTCTGATGAGAATGA
>DQTM01000281.1 GCA_015662785.1 Sulfurospirillum arcachonense
CGTGAGGCTATCAAAAAACCTCGTACACAAACTATCATGAATAGAGTTGCAGGAAGTGTTATGGTTACTGCTGGTACGGTACTTATAGCAAAATAATAGATTTTTAGCATTATCAATTTTATCTTTGTCGTCAATTAGTAATAACTAACATATATAATAATTTGTGCGGAAAATTAGGAGAGGTTACAATTTTAGTTAGTGAAACTTAAATTGTTCATAGAGTATAAAGTCTATACCTACCTTTTAATCAAGGTTAAAGAAGATACACTGAATAAATTCTTTAAGATAAAGATATGATTAAATTAAAACCATTAAAAGGTGATTTGCATATGCATACCATCTACTCAGATGGCAATAGAACACCTCTAGCGATCTGTTTACACTCTTTGGGTTTGGGTTTTGATTTCATGAGTATTACTGATCATGATTGTTATGAAGGTTCACTTGAAGCTATAGCAAAAGTAAAAGAATCCAATATTGACATTTTAGTTCTACCTGGAGAAGAGATCACTGTTAGAAAAAATGAAACTGTAAATTCCCATGGTAATGGTCATATGCTAAGTATAAATGCAAACAAATCGATAGAAAACCAAAGAACTGATAGTGCTATTTATGCAAAAGAGCTAGAAGATATAGCAGAAAATATCAAAAATGATTTAGTTGGAAAAGAGATTGATCCACTCAATTATGCTAGAAATATTTGGGCTATAAGCAAGGTAAAAGAAGCAAATGGAATTGCAATACTGTGCCATCCTAACTGGATTTATCATAATGGAAAATATCATCTAAATCAGCCAATATACAAAGAACTGCTAAAAAGTTCTAAGCTTGATGGAGTTGAAGTAATTGGTGATATTAATAAAACTGAAGAAAATAACAACATGGGATATTTAACATATATAGAAATAAAAGATAAACATAAATATTTATCTCCTTTAGCGAACACAGATGCCCATGATATTGACCATAATGCACGAGAAAGATTTACCATGGTGTTTGCAAGAGATAAAACTGCTGAAGGTATAACCGATGCCATAAAAGCAGGTTTTACTTGCGCTATTCTTAGAAGAGAGAATGGCGAACATCAATTTGTAGGAAAGAGTGATTTATCACATTATGCGTATTTTTTAGTCAAAGAGTATTTTCCAAAACATAAACATCTTAAACATAAACTTTCACAACTGTATTTAGATGAATTTATAAATGGGGAATGTTATGAGAGTAAAATCAATGTAACTAAAAGTAGATTGGAAAATCACACGAATAGTTTTTTTATGAATTTTTAGTTAGTGCTTTTTTTGTGACAAAGCAGATATTTACCTTACTTTAGATAAAATAAAAAAAATTATAAATTAAGGTCTGCATACAATGAAAATCAGATTGCCACACGCACCATACATTGCAAATAAAATAGCTATAGATTTACTAAATAGTGGTTTTGTCACACTTAAAAGTGGGCTAGAACCAGTAGTAAAAGCATCACAAGAGTTGATTGAAGAAGATATAAACAAAGAGATGGCACTTGAAGAGAGAGTTGCTGAGATACTAGATGATAACGAAGATGATATGGAGTTTATGCAAGTAGATAGACGTAACATGTTTTGGCTTATAAAGAAAAAATTAGCAAAAGAGTACAAAGTTGTTCTTTCTTATGAAGACCGATATAGCGACCTATCTCACAGAGTTATGGAAAAGATTTGGAAAGATGATTTAGTAGAGTATACGGTTGCAGAAAATCGTATCAAAAACATTATTTACACAGCTATGGAGAGTTATATCTCAAGTTTTGAAGATGTCGAAGAGACAGTCGCTGAGAAAATAACTCATTACAAAAGAAAACTTATTCCTGGAAGTCCAGAGTATGATTTGGTTTTTGAAAGACTTTATGAAGATGAGCTAAGAAAAAAAGGGCTGCTGTTATGAGTCTAAAACCTATTTGGATTTACCTTGAAAACGGCACATATCTTGAAGCAAAAAGCTTTGGGTATGAGGGAACAAAAGTTGGAGAAATAGTTTTTAATACTTCTATGAGCGGTTACCAAGAGATTATGAGTGACCCTAGTTATGCTGGACAGTTTGTAGTTTTTACTATGCCTGAAATTGGTATTGTTGGAACTAATGAAGACGATATGGAGAGCAAAACAGTTCACGCAAGTGGTATGCTTGTGAGAAACTTCAATGAAGTGCCATCAAACTTTCGTTCAACAGATACGCTTAGTTCATTTTTAGACAAACACGAAGGACTTGGTATTTGTGATATAGATACAAGATACCTTACAAAGATGATTCGTGATGGTGGACCAAAGATGATGATAGCTTCGACAGAAGTTAGTGATAAAGATGAGCTCAAAAAAATACTTGAAAATACTCCTCGCATAGAAGAGATAAACTATATTGAAAAAGTTAGCACAAAAAAGGGATATACTCACACAAGTGCAGCTTGGGACGATACAAAATTAGAGTATAAAACAGCAGAAGCGAACTCTGGAAAAAAAATAGTAGCTATTGACTTTGGAGTAAAGAGAAACATCTTAAATGAACTGAGCGAAGTAGGACTTGAAGTAGAAGTAGTTCCATATAGTTTTGATGTAGATGATCTGATAAAACGTTATGAAGCAAAAGATATTCATGGAGTCTTTTTATCAAATGGACCTGGTGATCCTTTGATACTAAAAGATGAAGCTAAAAAAGTAAAAAAATTAATTGAAGCAAAAGTTCCTATGTTTGCAATTTGTCTTGGACATCAACTGCTTTCTATAGCACATGATCACCCAACATACAAACTAAAGTTTGGACAGCATGGCGGAAATCATCCTGTAAAAAATCAAGACACTTCAGTAGTAGAAATCACTGCTCAAAATCATAACTACAATGTTCCAGATTCAGTTTGTAGTATTGCTAAAGTGACTCATATAAATCTATTTGACAATACGATAGAGGGTTTAGACTACATTGGCGAGCCGATATTTTCAGTACAGCATCACCCTGAAGCTAGCCCTGGACCTCATGAGAGTAAGTATATCTTTGAAGAGTTTGCAAAAAGACTCTAATGAAACTAGAACAATACAAAAGAGCCATTGAGCAAAGTAACATCGTTTCAAAGACAAATCTAGACGGTGTTATAACTTTTGTAAATGATGAATTTTGTAAAGTTTCTGGTTACACTAGAGAAGAGCTTATCGGCGCTAACCACAACATAATACGACATCCAGATGTTCCCAAGGAGGTTTTTCAAAATCTTTGGGATACCATCAAAAAGAAAAAAACATATATCTCCACCGTAAAAAATAGAGCAAAAGATGGTAGTACTTTTTATGTAAATACAACTGTAATTCCAATGCAAAATGAAGATGGAAAGATAGAAGAGTTTATAGCTATAAGGTATAATATTACAAGAAGTATTGCTTTAACGGAAAGTTTAAAACAAAAAGAGGAAGAGCTAGAGCACCTCAATACTACTCTTGAAGAGAGAGTAAAAAATCAGACAAAAGAGCTAAGAAAATTAAATAAAACCTTAGAGAAACGAATAAAAAAAGAGGTAGAGAAAAACAGAGATAAAGATAGAGTTCTTTTTCAGCAATCACGCCTTGCAGCGATGGGTGAGATGATAGGAAATATCGCTCATCAGTGGAGACAACCTCTAAGTGAACTTGGAATCATACTTTATAAGATGAAGAAAATATATAAAAAACACTCAGGTGAAAATGATTTAGACTATTTTGAGAGCTATGATGACTCAAAAAAAGTTATTAAAAAAATGAGTGATACTATAGATGATTTTAGAAACTTTTTTAATCCTCATAGACCTAGTGAAGCTTTTTCGATTACAAGTGCACTTGATGATGCTATGCTTGTTATGCAAGGAACATTACAGCGTCATGAGATAGAATTAAAAGTTGATATAAGAGATGAAGTGTACATAAAAGGCTATATGAGTGAGTTTTCACAAGTACTGATAAACTTACTAAATAATTCAAAAGATGCTTTTAATCAAAACTCATCTGACAATAGAGTGATAAATTTAGAAATTAAAAAGTTTGATAAAAATTATGCTATGATTAGTTTTAAAGATAATGCTGGTGGCATAGAAAAAGATGTTATAGATAAGGTATTTGAGCCATACTTTACAACCAAGCATGCGAGTATGGGTACGGGATTAGGCTTATATATGAGTAGAATGATAATCCAAAATAGTATGGATGGAACTTTAGAAGTACAAAATTGCCTTGAAGGCGTATGTTTTTATATAAAAGTTCCAGTGTGCTGTGAAAAGGAGAAGTGTAATGGGTAAATTAGACAGTTTGACAGTACTTTTTGTTGAAGATGAAAAAGAGTTAAGAAATGCTCTTGAAGGTGCAATTGGTGATGAGTTTGCGAAGTTCGTAGTAGCTCGTGATGGTGATGATGGACTTAAAAAGTTTAAAAAATATAAACCAGATATTGTTATAACAGATATACTAATGCCAATTAGAGATGGACTAGAGATGGCAAAAGATATAAAACATATTTCTCGTGAAACTCCTATCATTGTTTTAAGTGCATTTAGTGAAAAAGAGAGACTTTTAAAAGCAATAGATGTTGGCATTGATAAGTATCTTATAAAACCAATTGATCCAGATGAGTTAATGCTCACAATAAATTACATTGCTGATGAACTTCTTTCATTAGATAAAGTGGTAGAACTTGGTAGTGGTTATCAATTTGATAAGAATAGAAAAGTTCTTGTTCAAGATGGAAAGACCATAACTTTGACGAAAAAAGAGCTATTATTTATCTCAATTTTGGTGAGAAATCTTGGAGTATTTGTACTGCATGAAGAGATTAAAAAGTACGTTTGGACAAATAAAAATGTTACAGATGCTGCTATTAGAACCTTTATTAAAAGAGTTCGTGAAAAAACAGGAAAAGAGTTTATTAAAAATATTCCTGGACTTGGTTATAAAATAAATTGTGACGTTTAAATAAAAGTCTACTTCACTATGATGAGTAGACTTTCCTTCTCTTAAAAATTACTTAAAATTACTTAAAAATTACTATTTAATACAAATTTTATCTTATTAAGCATTTTTGTATGGTTAATATACTATAATTTCATTAATTATGTGATATTTATGTGACATAAACTACAATTAGGAGGAATTGATGCAGTCTAGTAATATGATTAACTACGACTATTCAGTTGCAAAACTTTTTGCATTTGCTACAATCATACTTGGTATTGTTGGCATGCTGATAGGTGTTATTATAGCTTTTCAAATGGCTTACCCAGAGTTAAATAACTTAGCTGGTGAGTATGGTACATTTGGAAGACTTAGACCACTTCATACGGATACAGTTATATTTGGGTTTTTAGTAAGTGGTATATTTTCCACTTGGTACTATATCGGCCAAAGAGTACTGAAAGTTTCGATGGCAGAATCGCCATTTTTAATGGCTTTAGGAAAAATACATTTCGTACTATATCTATTGGTTGTTGTAGCTGTTGTAGGCTCACTACTTTTAGGTATAACAAGTTCAAAAGAGTATGCAGAGTTTGAGTGGCCTATTGACATCGGTATCGTTGTTATATGGGTTATGTGGGGAATGAGTATCTTTGGGCTTATTGGCATAAGAAGAGAAAAAACTCTATATATATCAGTTTGGTATTACATTGCAACATTTCTTGGTGTGGCTATGCTTTACTTGTTTAACAACATGGCAATTCCTACTTACTTTGTATCTGGTCTAGGCGATTGGTGGCATTCAGTTAGCATGTATGCAGGTACGAATGACGCTATGGTTCAGTGGTGGTATGGACACAATGCCGTTGCATTTGTTTTTACAGTTCCTATTATCGCTATGATTTATTACTTTTTACCAAAAGAATCTGGTCAGCCAATTTTTTCATATAAACTTTCACTTTTAAGTTTCTGGGGATTGATGTTTGTTTATCTTTGGGCAGGTGGTCACCACTTACTCTACTCAACAGTTCCTGATTGGGTTCAAACTATGGCTTCTATATTCTCGATAGTATTGATTCTGCCTTCATGGGGTAGCGCGATAAACATGCTTCTTACTATGAAGGGCGAGTGGCAACAACTAAAAGATAATCCACTAATCAAGTTTATGATTATGGCATCAACATTCTATATGTTCTCAACACTTGAAGGTCCTATTCAGGCTATCAAATCTGTAAATGCATTAGCGCATTTTACTGATTGGATTCCAGGACACGTTCATGATGGAACTCTAGGATGGGTTGGATTTATGATAATCGCAGCACTTTTACATATGGCTCCAAGAATGTTCAAAAGAGAGTTATATAGTAAAAAGTTGATGGAAGCACAATTTTGGATTCAGACAACAGGTATAGTATTGTACTTTTCAAGTATGTGGATTGCTGGTATCACTCAAGGTATGATGTGGAGAGCAACAGATCAGTATGGTAACTTAGCTTACTCATTTATAGATACTGTAACTGTATTGCACCCTTACTATACTATTAGAGGTATTGGTGGATTGTTGTACTTGATTGGTTTTATTGTATTTACATATAATTTTTATAAAACTATAACTGCTGGTAGAGAGCTTGAGGAAGAACCTCAAAGCACTTCACCTATGGCAGCTTAAAAGGAGGAGAGTAAAATGTTTCATTGGTTAGAAAAAAATCCATTCTTTTTTGCAGTAGCAGTATTTGTTGTTATAGCTTATGCTGGTATTGTGACTATATTGCCAGATTTTATGAATAGTGCTAGACCAGTAGTAGGTACAAAACCTTATACAGTCTTACAGCTTGCAGGTCGTCATGCGTATATCAAAGATAGTTGTAATGCATGTCATTCACAGCTAATTCGTCCTTTTAAATCTGAGACAGACCGTTATGGTATGTACTCTTTAAGTGGAGAATATGCTTACGATAGACCTTTTCTTTGGGGTTCAAAGAGAACTGGTCCAGATTTGATGAGAGTTGGAAACTATAGAACAACGGATTGGCATGAAAATCACATGCTTGACCCTATAAGTGTAGTTCCAGGTTCAATCATGCCTAAATATACTCATATGTTTAGCAATCCTGCAAACATAGAAACAGCATATGCAGAGGCATTTACCATCAAAAAAGTGTTTAATGTTCCTTACGACAAAGCAGATATGCCAAAACTTGGGACTTATGAGGAAGCTACGAAGATGGCATTAGCAGAGGCTAAGCCTATCGTAGAAGATATGAAAAGTCCAGAAGTTAAAGCTGCATTTGCACGTGGTGAGATTAAAGAGATTGTTGCGATTATCGCATACTTGAACAGCTTAAAATAAAAGGTAGAACGGTGGAAATAGAAACAATTAGAGAGTTACAAGCTTACGGATACACTTTCGCAAGTGTTTTTTTAGCAGTTATATTTTACGCATATATTTATCATCTTTATACGTCTAAGAAAAAAGGTGGAAAAGATTATGAAAAGTATGCAAATATGGCACTAAATGATAGTTTAGAAGATACTCCAGTTGAGAAAATTGAGCCGTTAGACGAAGAGAAACAAAATAGGAGCAATAAATGAATTGGCTAAATGATAATGTAAACTTGTTGGGGCTTTTAGGAGCTGCTGCAATTATAATTATTACTGTTTTTGTTGTTGGTAAATATATAAAACAGATAAAAAATGAGAAAAGTACGGGTGAGTTGGTAGGTGAAGATTGGGATGGCATTGGTGAGTATAAAAATCCATTACCAATAGGATGGTCACTCTCTTTTATCGGAACTATGGTATGGGTATTATGGTATTTCTTGATAGGATATCCACTAGGAGGATACTCACAAATAGGTGAGTATAATGAAGAAGTAGCAGCTTATAACACAAAGTTTGAGAGTAAATGGGCAAACCCAGACGAGCAGACTTTATTAGGCATGGGAGAGGGTGTATTTCTTGTACAATGTGCACCATGTCATGGTGTAACTGGTGATGGTATCAATGGAAAAGCAGCAGATATGAGTAGATGGGGAACAGAGCTTGCTATAGTTGACACTATAGTAAAAGGTTCTAAAGGCATGGGTTATCCACTAGGTGATATGCCTGCTGGAATGCTTGATAAAGAAAGTGCTACAGCAGTTGCAGCTTATGTTTTTGAAAAAATTGCTAAAGCTGGAAAAAGTAAAAATAGCGACTTAGTAGCAACAGGTGAAGCTTTATGGCCAACATGTGCTGCTTGTCATGGTCAAGATGGTAAAGGCATGAGTGGAAGTTCACCTAATATATCTAACTATGGTAAACCTGAGTTTGTTGTAGATGTTTTAAATCATGGTAAAAAAGGTGACATTGGAACTATGCCATCTTTTAATGATGGACGTTTAACTGATATACAAAAACTTGCTGTTGGTAAGTATGTTAACTCATTGATAGAATAAGGACTATTATGGAAAATACAAATAGAAATGTCTTTGGACTACATGGAATAACAGGAATGTTAATAGCTACTGTACTTCTTATAAGTATATTAGTAGTTTTAACTATATGGGGCATAAGTGCACAACAAGAGGCAGCGGATAAGCCTTATGAAATTACGAATCCACAAGCTATCAAGATGATAGATAGTGAAAATTCAAAATTGATAAAGAAATAGGAGAGCATGATGGATAAAATTCTAACATTAGGTCTCGTAATCCTAGCAGCTGTAGCTGCTTGGGCAGTACTTACTCCAAATCATCTATTTATTGGTTGATATGAGTAGTAAATTTACATTATTAAAGCGTAGAGTCATTGTGCTCTGCGCTTTTTTTATATCATTAAATAGTGTTGCTAATGCAACATATATCATACAAAACGATAGTATAATCAATGAAAAAGTTTCTTCAAAAGTTGAAAGCTTAGGAGAGGAACTTTATAAAAAAACTTCTATAGGCGTGTATGTAACACTACCTGTTTCCTTAGAAAAAAAGTCTGTAGGTAATTTTGCTAAAGAGTTAGCAAAAACACTTAAAGAGCCTTATGTTTTGTTGGTACTGGCTAAAGATGAAAAACAGGTTGAGATTGTTAATTCAAAAGTTTTGGATGATAAGTTCGATAAAGAAGGAATTTTGAGCCCATTTCCTTGGAGTGGATCAATCATACCTCTTTTATCAGGAAAAAAAGACAACGACAACTACAACGTTGCTGTTCTAAACGGATATGCAGATATAGTTGAGCAGTTAGCAAAGTCAAAAAATATTGTTTTAGAAGGTGCCTTAGGAGATGTGAATAGAGACATATATCACTATTTAAAGATAGGTATATATAGTTTTTTATTGTTTATAATTGGTAAATATTTTTATAGAAAAGTGAGAAAAAAGAGTGAATAGTAAAGCAAAAGAAGAGAAAAACTGGTGGCCTCATGGCATAGTTCTTGTTCTATGTTTTATGGTTTTTGCATGTGCTATGGTAGTTAAGCTAGCTATGGATAACCCAGTTCAGATTGATAGTTTTTATCTAGAAGAGTATCAGAAAGTAAATGAAAATATAAATGAGATAAGAGCAAAACAAAAAGTTTTTGAAGAAAATTATGCTTTAGAATACAAAACTATAAAGTTTACAACGGGTGAAAGCAATAGTTTTGAGATGAGTATAAAAAATATAAAAGACCAGAGTAACGTGCAAAATGCAGAGATAAAACTAGTTATATCAAGGCCTGACAGCAACGATTATAACCAAGAGTTTAATTTGAAAAGTGCTAAAAATGGTGTTTATATATTTAGTGGTATCCAAGTAGAACTTCCAGGACGTTGGCAAGTACTAACTAAGATAAAGATAGGTGATAAGAGTAGCTTTAATAAGTATGAGGTTTATGCCGAAAATTAAACTATTTTAATTCTAAAGTAAACTCTTTACCGCCATACTCGTGAACTGAGTCATAAGCTCTTACGACTACACTTTTTATTTTTTTTGGTACCTTTACATTTGAAATAGAACGAGTAAAAGGCTGTTCGTTAACATGAGGATGAAAAAGAACTCTTGTGCCTAAAATAGCTCCACTTGAAGAAAGAATCTCGTACTTATTTACATAGTGTTTCCAGCCTGTATCGTTATGCTTTATAGTAACGTTAAAACTACAGTTCATATTTGCATCACAGCTTGAAGTTGCATTTAAAACATCAGCTTCATTTGCATATAAGCTAAGAGTACAAAGCATAAAAAGTTTAGTAAATTTGGTCATAGGTATCCTTTGGGGTATTTTAGCTTAGTTTTGTGTAGGGAGTGTTATAATAAAACACTTTAAATGAGAGCAGGACATATGACAGAAATTTTTTCAACAAGCAGATGTGTTAGAGAGTTCTACTCTCATTTTTTAGATAGAGATGCTATTGTACCAAAGGCTATAGGCATTGCTGAGTTTGAATCAAAAGCTATAATAGTTCCAAACAAAAGCATGGCTGATGAAGACACTCGTGTTTTGATTATGCAAGAGGCTTCGGAGTTTAAGAACTTTAGTGAGCTTAAAATTGAGAGGGAGTTTCTATCTTTTATAAAAAACTCTGCTTATTTGTTTCGTTTTTTTGAAGAGTTGGCTTTAGAAGATGTGCTTATTGAAAAGCTAGAACTCTCCGACACTTATGCTCAGTTTGAGGAGCATCTTAGTATCTTGAAAGAGTTGCTTCAAAACTATAAAACTTTGCTTAGCCAAAAAAACCTATATGATAAAATCACTTTACCAGAAGTATATGAAATCAACCAAGAGTTTTTAAAATCAAATGATGGTTTCTTATTTCATCTTGAAGGTTTTTTAAACAAGTTTGAATTAAATCTTTTTTTAGAAGTTGCCAAGCTTACTGAGTTCAAAATCTCTCTACATGTAACGAAGTATAACCGTAAAAATATAGAGCTGTTTGAAGAGTTAGGTTTTACTTTACATGTAGATAGCTCTTATGTTTTAAATCTAAGTACAAAAACAATAGAAAGTACTATAAAGATAAACCAACAAGAGATAGATTGTGACGTGAGATATTTTAGCTCACGCACTCTTCAAAGCTCGTTTGTTTATGAGAAGATAGAAGAGTTTGTTAGTAGTGGTATGAAGCCTGAAAACATTGCAGTCATAGTTCCTGATGAAAATTTTGCCACAACTCTAAAAGCCTTTGATAGCTTCAAAAACCTCAACTTTGCTATGGGTGAAAGCTTTAGGCATAATGAACTCTTTAAAAAACTTGACGCAGTAGATAAGTTTATAAGAATCAAAGAAGAAGAGAGCAAATATAGAATAAATAGACTACGAATAGAGAAAAACATAACAGATGAGTTTCAAAAACAGTGGAGAAAAAAACTTCAAGCAGATGAGATTATAACTCTTTTAAGAGTTTTTTGTGATGATGATAAAAAAGATGACATATATGAAGAAGAACTTTTTAAGTTCCAAAACCTCTTAAAAAACTTAGGCAAGATTGAACTTCAAAAAGCAATAAAGCTCTTTCTAAATCGACTTTCAACTAGGTCTAAAGATGATGTCATGGGTGGTAAAGTAACAGTCATGGGAGCCTTGGAGAGTCGTGGCATGAGTTATGAAGGAGTTATCATAGTCGACTTCTCTGATGAGTTCGTACCAAAAAGAAGTCAAAAAGATATGTTTTTAAGCTCAACCATAAGAACACATGCAAAACTACCAAATAGAAGTGATAGAGAAAATTTGCAACGCTATTTTTACTACTCCTTGATAAGAGGTGCAAAAAAAGTAGCTATAAGTTACACAAAAAATGACCAGAGTATGGGCTCTCGTTTTTTAGATGAGTTGGGCTTGTCAACCAAAGCAAATAGTGATGAAGTTTCGTACTTCAAACCACTCTTTACATGTAACACTATCCCACCAAGATATAACCCTGAGAAAGTAGAGGGAAGTTATGATGTAAGAGCAGGAACTCTTTCGGCGAGTAAACTAAAAACTATCCTTACATGTAAACGCCAATTTTATTACAAATACATGCTAAAATCAAAAGAAGCAGAAGTACCAAATAGTGAGTTAAGTGTAGCAGATGTGGGAAATATTCTTCATAAAGCACTTCACCATGTTTTACAAAATATGAAAGTAGTTGATGAAAACATCCTGATGATAGAGTTAAGACGATTTTTACTAAATGAAAAAGAGGGTTTAATTTGGCAGTTCCACGCAGATACTTGGTTAGAATACCTAAGAGAATTTGCTTCCCTTGAAGCCAAAAGATATAACGATGGTTACAGAGTATATGCCCTTGAAAAGTCTTTACATGTAGACTATAAAGGTTTTAAGCTAGAGGGTAAGATAGACAGAGTAGACATAAAAGATAACAAACTAAGTGTCATAGACTATAAAAGTGGTAAAATCCCTAAAACAACGGTAAGAACGCTTGAAAAAGAGAATACATTTCAGCTAGAGTTTTACTACCTTTTAGTAAGTCAAGACAAAGAAGTTGAGAGCCTAAGTTACTATGACTTAAAAAAAGCAGAATTAGTAGAAGAGAGTTTGTTTGATGAAAAGATGGAAAAACTTGACGAGATTTTAAAAGAGTTAGAGACTCCACTTACGGAGTTTGAAAAATGCGAGTCAAAAACACCTTGTCAGTACTGTGCTTATGTGAAGTTATGTGGAAGGGAAGTATAATGTGGATAAAACATGTTATAATTATCCGTATAATTACAAGGAGAATAATATGGTAGCATACACTCAAAATGAATTAGTATCAGCAACAGAGATTTCAAAACAGTTTGGTGAATATATTTCAAAAGTAAAAAATGGTGTTGTAGATAAGATAGGAGTTTTGAAAAACAATAAACTAAATGCCATCATTTTGTCAGTTGATGAGTATGAAAATATGGTTGAAACTATTAATGCTATGGAAGATATTCAGATATACGAAGAGATAAAAGATAGATTAAATACTCCAAAAGATAAATATTTAGATGGAGAACAAGTTTTAAAAGATTTAAATATATCTTTGGACGATTGATGTACAATTTAAAATTTCATGAAGAAGCAAAAAAAGATTTAAAACAACTCAATAAATCAATACAAAACATATTTGCTAAAAAATTAAAACAGATATTGAAGTCACCGCAAATAGGCAAAGATTTAGGCAATAAAAACAATTTAAATTTATCAGGATTAAAGAAAGTATATTTTGACAATAAACGATACAGAATAGTTTATGAGGTTTTTGAGGATATTGTTCTTATTCATATAATAGCTGTTGAAAGAGAGATAATATGAAAGTTTATAAGCAAGCTGATATGAGATACAATCAATGAGCAATTTTGAACCATACCTAGCCCTAGAAGCCAGTGCCGGAAGCGGAAAGACTTATGCTCTTTCTGTTCGTTATATTGCACTTCTTTATCTTGGAGCAAATCCTTCTAAGATACTTACACTTACATTTACAAACAAAGCAGCGGCGGAGATGAAAAGTCGTATTTGTGAAGTGTTGAAAGATTTGGAAAACAGGAGTGAGTTAGAGGCTATAAGTGAACAAGTTGGGCTTACATGTAAAGAAGTTTTAGAGAAAAAAGATAAAGTGTTAGAGCAGTTTTTGAGTGAGGATTTGCTTATATCTACGATCGACTCTTTTTTTGCCAAGATTCTTCGTAAGTTTGCGCTTAATGCTGGCTTTATGCCAGATTTTAAGATAGAGACTGATTCTTTACATGTAGAGATTTTAGAGCGATTCTTGAGGCTTTGTATTCAAGAGAAGAAGTACGATACACTTTTGAAGTTTAGCATTCATGAGAGTAAAAAGCTTTCCGATATATTTGATTTACTTGATGAGTTTTATGATAAAGAGAGTGAGTTTGACCCAAAAAAGGTGGAGAAAGCTTTACATGTAAACCCTAAACAAGTTCTTGTTATCTTGGAAGAGTTGAAAGAATTGTTTGCAAAAGAGGGTGCAAAAGACAGTGTTTTAAAAACTTTTGATGCTTCTAGCATAACAGAAGTGATGAAAAAGAAGTATTTATCAAAAGATGATTTGGAGTACTGGCAATATAAGAAGCACGTTACACCTGCCATAAGTGAACTTTTTGAGACTCTAAAAGATGTTTTGGCAAACTACTTAAATGAGAGAGAAAAGTACTTGCTTGGAGAACTTAGTGAGCTATTTTATATTTATAAGTATGCGATACGCTCAACAAATAAAGAACTTTCAACTCTAAGTTTTGCAGATGTGACCAATGCTCTATATACACTTCTTGAAGATGAGATTTCAAAAGATTTTTTGTATTTTAGACTTGATGGCAAGATAGAGCATATACTTATAGATGAGTTTCAAGATACAAACATAATGCAGTATAAGATTTTGGCTCCACTCATGAGCGAGATAGTCTCAGGAATTGGCTCTAGTGAGTTTAAGTCACTGTTTTTTGTGGGCGATATAAAACAGTCTATCTACCGCTTTCGTGGAGGGGCAAAGGAGCTTTTTAAACATGCTCGTGAAGAGTTCGGAGTTAAAAGGGAAGTACTTGATACAAACTATAGAAGTAGCAAAAACGTAGTAGAGTATGTCAATGATATATTTGAGCCTACTATAAAAGGTTATGAAAGACAAAAAGTAAAGAGTGAAAAAGTGGGGTTTGTAGAAGTCTGTTTTAGTGATGAAGTGGAAGATATAGTACTAGAAAAAGTGAAGTTTTTGTTAGAAGGGGGAGTAAGTCCCAAAGATATAGCAATCTTAACTCATCAAAACAAAGATGCAAAAACACTCAAAGAACAACTTTTAAATAATATAAAAGATATAAATGTTCAAACAGAAGCAACCATAAAGCTCATAAGTGTACCTATCGTAGGGGCTATTTTAGATTTATTAAAGTATGCTTACTTCAAAGACGAGATATATAAACAGAACTTTTTAGTAGTTATTGGGTTTGATTGGCGTGAAGCTGTTGATATGAGTTGGATAAATCTCAACAAGACTCCGATGCAGATGATAATAGCCATAGTTAAACGTTATGAAATATTTGATAACGACATGGACATTATAAAACTAGTAGAACTTAGCAGTCGTTATGAAGATATAGAGTCGTTTTTATTTGAGTGCGATAGTTTTGGCGAAGATGCTAAGAGTGAAGATAATGATGGCATAAAGATATTAACTATTCACAAATCAAAAGGTTTAGAGTTTGAGCACGTCATAGTAGCTGACAGACTTGGAAGCAAACGTGGAGGAGGGGGAACTCTTCTTTACGAGTATGACGACATAGATTTGGTTGGTATTTACCAACGAGTAAGCCAAAGAGAATTTTTAGATGAAAAGTATGCGTTGGCAAAAGCAAAAGAGGAAGTTTTAAGCAAAGAAGATGTTCTGAACATGCACTATGTTGCTTTTACAAGGGCTGAGAGTTCTTTGATAGTGTGTGCAAAAAACAAAGGTAGTGCTTATGAACACTTAGCACTTGAAGAGTTAAAACAAGGTAACATTGAAGTCAAAAAGAGTTCTACATGTAAAGAAAAATCTCTACATGTAATGGCGCAAACTCTACAATCTCATGGAACACAAGAGAGTATAAAAAAAGATGAGACGAGTGAGTCAGATCACTTTGCAATCACGTATGGTTTAGCACTACATCACTGTCTTGAGATGATGAGTGAGTTTAGCGAAAAGTCATTAGAGCGAGCATTTGTCTCTACATGTAACAGATATTCAGTTGTATTAAGTGAGCAAAATCTCAATAGTATATATAGTAGAATACAAAGACTTTTAGCAGATGAAAAATTTATATCATTTCTCAAAGATGGGAAACTATATAAAGAACAACCTATAGTTTTTAACGGTGAGAGAAAACAGATAGATTTGTTGATTGAAAAAGATGATGAGGTTATAGTAATAGACTATAAGAGTTCTTTACATGTAAACGATTCACACCTTGCTCAGATAGGACTTTACAAAAAGGCTATGGGTAAGATAAGCAGTAAAAAAGTATCTGCTTATCTAGTTTATCTTAGAGAGGAAGAGATTAAAATAATTTAAAATAGAG
>DQTM01000166.1 GCA_015662785.1 Sulfurospirillum arcachonense
ATTGATAGTTTACAAAAGAGACAATAATTGCAATAAGAATGCCAAAACCTAAGAAGTACATTGTAAAAATAAGATGGTATTTTTTATTACGGAAGTTATTATTAATCATCTGTTTCCTTAGTGTTAAGGGGTTATTATACCACTTATTCCACTGTTTGCACTATGATATATGATAGTGTTATATTTTTTTGCGTGTAGTTTAAGAAGTAAGTTTTGTAGAGTTGGCTCAATAGAAGGCGTAAACCACGCATTGTTGCTTATGGCTATCATATATTTTGGACTGTTTTCATAGAGTTTATCAGTTGTTGCTTCATAACAAATTGCATTTCTAAAGCTATAGTTTTTTATCTCAAAATCAAATACATTTTGTGCATTTTTGTAATCATCCGCTCCATTGAAAAAGATGTTATTTATAATGTCAACGGCCCATTTTGGAAGTGGAATTTTCTCTCCAAAAGGTACTAGTACTACTTTGTCTGCTATCTCAAATTTTCCATTTGAAAAAAAGTATGATGAGTTATATACAAGATTTTCTTTTACATGTAAGCCACCAGTAACTATGGCTATTTCGTAAGAGAGTTTTTTAAGTCTATTTAGTGTTTTAAGTTCAAGATTCAAATAGAGTGGAAATGCACTCTCATGAAGTATAATCAGATCTTTTTTTGATTTAATTGCCTTTTTTATAAGAAAAAAGTTCTGTTCTACTATCTCTTTTCGATACTCTTTTTTCCATTTTTTATTTTGATCAAGATTTGTGATAGGAATTGCAATGTCAAGTTTAGGAAGCTCTACGTGTACAGGTTTGTTAAAAAAGCTCAAAGCTATTAAAAGTAAAATACCAACTATTTTCCATCTAATCATAATAGTTATAATTATTAAAAATAGACCATAAAGATAGATATCAGTTGAGAAGTAAGAGTTTATTAAAATCAGTTCAGGTTTGAACCAGTTAAATCCAAAAGGGGAAAAAAAGACAAATCCGAACATTAATAAAGCTCGTATTTCAGGAGTAATTCCGGCAAAACTAATAATCCAAAAAAACAGACCGTAGATGAGTCCAAATCCTATAATAACTAAAGGGATCAGATATACTAAGTCGTAGTATCCAAATCCAAATCCAATCCAATAAAACCAAAATACTCCTATAAAAAAGCCAACCCAAGTGAGAGTTTTTTTCTCGCATGTGAGAAGTCCATAAAAACCAATAACAGCTAAAATAGTGTTTAAAATCTCTACATGTAGAGAAAAATATTCAAGATATATGAAAAGAGAGAGACAAAGTGCAATAAAAAAGCCTTTTATTATATAAAAAGTGCTAAAATAATTCCTTGAAAATTTTTTATCAAAGGATTCGTATGCAAGGTGGCTCAGATATATTTGCTTCTTTACTTCCATTAATCGTTCTTTTTGCGATTTTTTATTTCTTGGTGATTAGACCGCAACAAAAGCAGGCTAAGACACACAAGGAGATGTTAGGCGCTTTAAAAAAAGGCGACAAGGTTATCACTAACGGTGGTTTAATCGGTGAGGTTGTTAAACCTGAAGAAGATTTTATCAAAGTTAAACTTAATGATGACACAACAGTGAAAGTCTCAAGAGACTATATAGCTAAGAAGATCGAAAAGAGTGCTGATGAGTAAAGGTGGATTAAATTACCGATTGGTGATTTTCTTCCTTGCGGTTGTTTTTGGTGTAGGATTGTCAATGCCGACATTTCTTCAAACTGAAAAAGGCGCTAAGATATCCCTTGGACTTGATCTCCAAGGGGGTCTTTATATGCTTTTAGGTGTTAAAACAGACGAAGCGATAAAATCAAAAATCAAATCAATAGCATCAAGTGTAAAGTTTTTCACTGATGACAATGATATTATAATAGACAGTTTAAAGATAAGAGGTGAGAGTGTAACTCTTACTTTAGTTGATCCAGATGAAGAAAAAAATCTTGATGAGATGATAAATAAAATTCCTGGTATGGTTCTTGAAAAAGATGGACTAAATTACAATCTTTCCATGGATGAACTTGAACAAGAAGCTACAAAACAGTATGCAATCAACCAAGCAGTTGAGACTATTAGAAATAGACTTGACCAGTTTGGTTTAGCTGAACCAAATGTAGCTAGACAGGGTGAAGATAAAATTCTTGTTGAACTTCCTGGAATAAAAACTGGTGAAGACGAGCGTAGAGCTCGTGAGCTAATTGCCCGTGCAGCACATCTTCAGATGATGACAGTAGATGAGCTTAGAAGTGATAGAGCTTATGACATGAGTGATGATGAAGCTGCTGAGTATGGTGATGTTATACTTGAAGATGCTAGAGAAGAAGGACGTAAACATGTTCTTAAAGAGGTTCCTATTCTTGATGGTAGTATGCTTACAGATGCTACTGTAGGTTTTGATCAGATGAACCAACCAGTTATCAATTTTTCACTTAACTCAGAGGGTGCAAAAATATTTGGAGATTTTACAGGTAAAAATGTAGGAGCTCACTTAGCAATTGTTCTTGATGACAAAGTCTATTCTGCCCCTGTAATTCGTGAAAGAATTGGTGGAGGTAGTGGACAGATAAGTGGTGGTTTTACTGTTAAAGAAGCTAGTGATGTTGCAATCGCTCTTAGAAGTGGTGCACTTTTAGCTCCTGTAAAACTGCTTGAAAAAAGAAGTGTTGGTCCAAGCCTTGGAGCTGACAGTATTAAAGCAAGTACTATTGCCCTTGGTGTTGGTTTCTTGTTAGTTGTTGTTTTTATGGTTCTTTATTATGGTCTTGCTGGCGTTATAGCAAATACAGCATTGATAGCAAATCTATTTATAGTTTTAGCAGTTATGGCACTTTTTGGAGCAACTCTTACACTCCCTGGTATGGCAGGAATTGTTCTTACTGTAGGTATGGCAGTTGATGCGAATGTTATTATTAATGAGCGTATTCGTGAACTATTTCGTCAAGGAAGTTCCATTTCTCGTGCAGTAGAAAAAGGTTATGATAATGCAATGAGTGCGATACTTGATGCAAATATAACTACACTTCTTGCAGCAGTTGTACTCTATGTTTATGGTACAGGTCCAATCAAAGGATTTGCTATTACTATGAGTATAGGAATTTTAGCTTCAATGTTAACTGCAATACTTGGAACACATGGTATTTATCAGTATTTTATGCCTCGTATTGAGAAGAGTGGAAACTTAAGTCTATGGTTTGGTATAAAAGGGAGTACAAAATAATGCAAATATTTTCTAAAGATAAAATATATAATTTTATGGGCAAAAGCCTACCTTTTATTATCTTTTCGTTTATTATGATAATGGCATCTTATGTAATGTTAGGTACACAAGGCTTAAACTATGGTATAGATTTTTCAGGTGGAACAATCGTTCAAGTTAAGTATGAGGGTGCAGCTCCTATTAAAAAAATGAGAGAGCAAATTTCAGTTGATGAGATGTTCAAAAATGCAACGATTACAGAGTTTGGTAGCCCTGAGGAAGTAATTATTAGATTTATGAGTAGTAGTGAATCTGTGCAAGAAGACTTGGGTGATATTATTGGTGAATTGTTAAAAGGAACTGGTGAGTTTGAAATCAGAAGGGTAGATATTGTTGGACCAAAAGTAGGTGGTGAGCTTAGAGAAAAAGGCATCATGGCGATGCTGGTTTCTATTTTAGCGATTCTTCTTTATATAACAATTAGATTTGAGTGGAGATTTGCTGTCGCTTCAATACTTGCTTTGATTCATGACATATCTATAGCGATAGGAGCATTAGTTCTTTTCCAAATAGATATAAACCTTGATATTCTCGCGGCACTTATGACATTACTTGGTTACTCCTTGAACGATACAATTATTGTATTTGATAGGATTAGAGAAGAGGTTAAAAAATCAAAGAGTTTTAATCTATTTGAGATTATAAATTTCTCTGTTTCAAAAACACTTTCGCGTACACTTCTTACTTCACTTACAACATTCTTTGTTATATTGACACTATGGATGTTTGGTGGAGAGATAATACATGGATTTGGATTTACTCTTTTAGTAGGTATCATTGTAGGAACATATAGTTCTATCTTTGTTGCATCACCAATGTTAAAATGGTTAAAATTTAGCGTTGAAGACTATAAGTCTAAAGAAGCAATGAAAGAGAAAAGAAGAATAGAAAAAGATAAAATGAGAGCACAATACGAAAAAGGTATTGTATAACAAAATTGACTCTACATGTAAAGCTTACATGTAGAGATTTTTAAAGGAGACGTTATGGATTGGGGGAAAGTAATATATATCTTTTTTGCCTTGATGAGTTTAACTACGACAGTTGGATTTTTATATGAGCAAAATGAGGTCGCACTTTTTGTAGCAGCTAGTATTAACTTGATTTCGACACTACTTAAAATTGGTGTAAAAAATATCCTTTCAGCGGAGCTTTTTGCAAGTTCACTTGTTGCTGATTTACACTTGATTCCTGCATTTTTGTTTATGCAACTCTCAGGAAATGTTACTATGGCAATTTCACTAGCGATTGGTGCAATTGTAGCAAATATATTCTCTTTATCATTAGTGTTAATAGAAGCACTGAAAACACAAGAAGAATTTTAAAACTGCTTTTACTAGCCATCTATATTTATAGGTGGCGTGTAAGATCAGTAAAAAACGGAGTTTAAATGGATTATAATCCAAGTACTATAGAAAAAAAATGGCAAAATTATTGGAATGAAAATAGCTCTTTTGAGCCATCAAATGACTTTACAAAAGAGAAAAAGTATATTTTAAGTATGTTCCCTTACCCCAGTGGTCGTATCCATATGGGGCACGTAAGAAACTATAGCATTAGTGATGCGATAGCTCGTAACTTTAGAAAACTTGGATTTAATGTTCTTCATCCTATAGGGTGGGATAGTTTTGGAATGCCTGCTGAAAATGCTGCCATAAAAAATGGAACACATCCAAAAAAATGGACTTATGAAAATATAGATTATATGAAAAAAGAGTTAAATGCACTTGGATTGTCTTTTTCTAAAACAAGAGAGTTTGCTACAAGTGATGAGCTTTACTCTAAGCATGAACAGCATATCTTTATAGAAATGTATAAAAAGGGACTTGTTTATCAAAAAAGCTCAACTTTAAACTGGTGTGAAACGTGTCATACAGTTTTGGCAAATGAGCAGGTAGAAGAGGGCTGTTGTTGGAGATGTGATAATCCTGTAGAACAACGTGAGATGCCTGGATACTATCTTAAGATAACTCAGTACGCACAAGAACTTTTAGATGATGCCAAAAAACTTGAGAAAGGTTGGCCAAGTCAAGTTCTTACTATGCAAAACAACTGGATAGGAAGAAGTGAAGGTCTTGAGTTTGATTTTACCCTAAGTGATGAAAGCAAAGAAAAACTAAATAACAATTTTGAAAAATACAAAGTTTTTACAACTCGTCCAGATACTATTTATGGCATAACGTACACTGCACTTGCACCAGAGCATGCAATAGTAAAGTATCTTTGTGATAAGAAGCTTTTAAGCGCTGAAAAAATCAAAAAAATTAAAGAGATGCAGGCAGTAGGTTCACGTGAACGTGCCCAAAATGATAAAGAGGGATTAAGTCTTGA
>DQTM01000170.1 GCA_015662785.1 Sulfurospirillum arcachonense
AAAAAACATGGTATATACTTATAGTTGCAGGAATCTTAAATAATGCTGTCCCATTTTTCCTAATAAGCTGGGGACAACAGTATCCCTATATTTGCTATTTTTTGGGCATGGATTTTTCTGTCTGAATTACCAGCTACAAATGCTTGGATAGCCCTATTTTTGATACTTTTAGGGCTATTGATTAGAAGAATAAAAGAGTAATATTCCAAAAATGTAATATTAATGTTATTTTGATATAATTAAAGACTTTTTTAAAGTAAATAAATAATAGAGGAGAAGTCATGGAATTAAACGGTTCTCAGATGGTTGTTGAAGCACTAGCAAAGGAGAACGTGAGCGTAGTCTTTGGCTATCCTGGTGGTGCTATTATGAATGTTTACGATGAGATATACAAACAAGACCATTTTGAACATATATTGACAAGGCACGAACAAGCTGCGATACATGCAGCTGATGGCTACGCAAGAAGTAGTGGTGATGTTGGTGTTGCTTTTGTTACTAGTGGACCTGGGTTTACAAATGCAGTTACTGGACTTGCAACTGCGTATATGGACTCTGTTCCTATGGTTGTTATAAGTGGGCAAGTACCTATTAGTGTGATTGGAACTGATGCATTTCAAGAGATTGATGCTGTTGGGATTTCTAGACCTTGCGTAAAGCATAATTATCTTGTAAAAGATGTAAAAGATTTGGCACGTGTACTTAAAGAGGCATTTTATATCGCTAGAAGTGGTCGTCCTGGTCCTGTGCATGTAGATATTCCTAAAGACGTTACGGCTCAAATTGGAAAATTTGACTACCCTGATACGATAAAAATGCGAACATATAAGCCGACATATAAAGGCAATGTTCGTCAGATAAAAAAAGCAGTAGAAGCCATAGCTAATTCAAAAAGACCAGTTCTTTATATTGGTGGTGGTGCTATAAACTCTAATGCAAGTGAAGCAGTACGTGAGTTTGCTAAGATAACAGGAATTCCTGCTGTTGAGACTTTGATGGCAAGAGGAGTTATGGGAGATGAAAACCCACTTCTTTTAGGAATGCTTGGAATGCATGGCTGTTATAGTGCAAATATGGCTATGAGCGAAGCTGACCTTATGATAGCTTTTGGTCCTAGGTTTGATGATAGAGTTACAGGTAAACTTAGTGAGTTTGCAAAGCATGCTAGAATTATTCATGTCGATATAGACCCAAGTAGTATAGGTAAAATTGTTGATGTAGATTTTCCTATAGTTGGAGATTTGAAAAATGTTGTTGAGGGTATGATACCTTTAGTAAAAGAGAAAGTTGATTCAACGAAGTATAAAAGTTGGAGAGATTTACTAAACAGATATAACGAAATACATCCTTTAGGTTATGAAGACTCTGATGAAGTTTTAAAACCTCAATGGGTTATAGAAAGAGTTGGAGAGATACTTGGAAGTGATGCTTTTATATCAACTGATGTTGGACAACATCAGATGTGGACAGCACAATTTTACCCGTTTAGTTTTCCAAGACAGTTTATAACTAGTGGAGGATTAGGAACAATGGGATTTGGATTTCCTGCTGCGATTGGTGTAAAAAGAGCATTCCCTGATAAAATATCTATCAACTTTACAGGTGATGGCTCAATTTTGATGAATGTTCAAGAGCTTATGACAGCAGTTGAAATGAAAATACCAGTAATAAATATAATCTTAAATAACAAATTTTTAGGTATGGTTCGTCAATGGCAGACATTTTTTTACGACAAAAGATACTCATCAACAGATATTCAAACTCAGCCAGATTTTGTAAAACTTGTAGAAAGTTTTGGTGGAGTTGGTTATAAAGTAAAAACTAAAGATGAGTTTGATAAAGCATTGCAAGATGCCATAGATAGCAATAAAGTAGCTTTTATAGATGTAGATGTAGATAGATTTGAAAATGTTTTACCAATGGTTCCAGCTGGTGGTACGCTTTATAATATGATGTTAGAGTACAAGGAGTAGATGATGGAAAATGTAAGAAGAGTACTTTCAGTAATCGTTATAAATGAAGAAGCTGTATTGTCGCGTATTTCAGGACTATTTGCTGGTCGTGGTTACAATATAGACAGTTTAACAGTTGCTCCAGTTCCAAATACAGACTTTTCAAGACTAACAATAATAACAAGTGGTAATAAAAGAGTTTTAGAGCAAATTGTTAAACAACTTCATAAGCTTATACCAGTTTATAAAGTTGTAGAGTCTGAAGAGTTCGTTGAAAAAGAGATGGCATTAGTAAAGATTCCACTAAATGAAGATTTTAATGGACTTGATGCTATGCTTAAAGCATATAATGGAACTATAGCAAGCAGTGGAGAAAACTTCATTGTAGTTATGGTTGCAGATGATGCAAAAAGAATAGATAACTTTTTAAAAGCTATCAAAAAGTACAATCCAACTGAGATGGTACGTGGTGGCTCTGTTGCTTTGGATGTTTAATGAATTTAGTTGATATATTAAAAGAGTTAGATATAGAATATAATGGAAAAGATTTTAGAGTCTCATCTTTTGGGACTTTGAAAGATGCTAATTCTTCACAAGTAGCTTTTCTAAATGACATTAAGCTTTTGGATGAACTTAAAACTACAAAAGCTGGAGCAGTTATACTGAAAGAGAAACATGTAGAACTTTTACCTTCTACATGTAAAGCTATAATCAGTACTAATCCATACCTTGATATGGCACGTATGAGTGGATATTTTGCTAAAAAACCTTTTGTTAACGATGGTGAAAAATATATAAGTGATAAAGCTACAGTTGATAAAAGTGCAGTGATAGGTGATGGTACAATAATAGAAGAGGGTGCTTATGTTATGGCAGGTGCTGTAATAGGAGTAAATGTAACTATAGGTAAAAACACAAGAATATATCCAAATGTAGTAGTTTATGATGACACTATAATTGGTGAAAATTGTTTTATCCAAGCTGGGGCTATCATAGGCAGTGACGGTTATGGTTATGCTCATAGTGATTCAGGTGAGCATGTAAAAATATATCATACAGGTAATGTAGTACTTGAAGATGATGTTGAGATTGGAGCAAACACAACGGTAGACCGTGCTGTATTTGGTACAACTCGTATTGGTAAAAATACAAAAATAGATAATCTAGTACAGATTGGACATAATTGTGAACTAGGGATTTCTTGTATTATGGTTGCTCAATCAGGACTTGCAGGTTCAACTACTATGGGACGTAATGTAGTCATAGGTGGACAATCTGCTGCTGGAGGACATCTGCATATTGGTGATTTTGCACAATTTGCTGCTCGTAGTGGCATAACAAAATCTGTTGAGGGTGGAAAAACTTATGGTGGTTTTCCATTGATGTTACAAAAAGATTGGTTGAGAACTCAACTAAGAATGATAAAGTACTTTGGTACTAAGAAGAAATAAGTATTCTTGCCAAACGTAAAGCTTGAGTGAGATGAATTTTAAAGGAATTTATTTCCTTTAAAAGAAGAAATAAAATAAAAAATAGGAGATATATATGAGTGGAAAAAATACAATTTTAAGCACATTCCCATTAGCGGAGACAAAGAAAGGAATCATTTCGGTTTCACATTTAGAAGAGCCTTATGGAACTGGTTCATTTCCAGTAGTAAGTATAGGAATTTCACTTAAGGGAGATGATACAAGTCCAGATTGGAAAGCTCATATACCTTATGAGAATTTAGATCAACTTATAGAGTCTTTACAGACTGCTAAAGCAAATTTTACAGAAGAATCAAACTAAGTTTTAAACCTCTACATGTAAGCATTACATGTAGAGGTTTTTTTACTTATATTCTTTATCTATATACTCTTCGATAGAAACAGCAACTTTTTTAGAAAAAGCAACAGCTTCAACAACTGTTCTTGCTCCAGTAACAATATCACCAGCACTGAATACACCTTTTTTAGAGGTCATACCAGTATCATCTATATTTACTAAACCTCTATCAGATACTTCAATATTTGCATTTTTAACTAAAATATCATTTGGATTTTGGCTAATTGAGATAAATATAGCATCTGCTTTTTCATGTCCAGTTACTCCTTCTTCATCTGTTCTTTTATACAAAAGTCCATCTTCTACTATCTCTATTGGCTCTTTATAAAAATCAAATTTTACACCATCTAACTTTGCACACTCTATTTCATGTTTTTCAGCGGGCATGTTATCTTCACCTTTTCTATACATTATAATAACTTCTTTTGCCCCACTTCTGATGGCAGTTCTTGCTGCATCCATAGCAACATTACCAGCACCTAATACTATTACTTTTTTTCCTATATCATATGCCCTATGGTCTTTTAGGTAGTTGACAGCAAAATGAACGTGACCTAAACTTTCACCTTTTATATTTAGTTTTTTAGGGATATTTACACCTATACTAATAAATACAGCCTTAAATTCATCTCGAAAAAGATCATCTACCGTTATATGCTTACCTATCATGATATTTCGTCTTATTTTTACACCTAGTTGCTTTAGTCTATCTATGAGTTTATCAAGAACTCTTTTATCTAGTCTAAAATCAGGAATTCCATATCTTAAAACTCCACCAATTTTACTATGTCCATCGTACATAGTAATCCCATAGCCTTTTGCAGCAAGTATAAAAGCAAGGGCAATTCCAGCAGGTCCACTGCCAACAATGGCTACATTGTGTCCATTGTGTTTTGGTTTCTCAAATTCTGTAGAGTTCATATAAAAATCAGATATATAATGCTCAATTGCACCAACACTAACAGCTGTTTTTTTCTTGTTTAATATACAGTGACCTTCACAATGTTTTTCATGAGGGCAGACCAATGAACAAATAACAGAGAGAGGATTATTTTCAAAAAGCATTTTGCCTGCATCTGCAATTTCTCCTGAAAGAAACATTCTTATCATCGTTTCTATTGGAGTTCCTACAGGACATCCTTTTTGACATAATGGTTTTTTACAACCTAAACAAGTATTGGCTAAGTCTATTGTATATTTGTTCATATCCTTTTCTCCTAAAATTTACTTGTAGTTTTTAACAAAATTTTCTATTCTATTTATGCCATCAATGATGCTTTTTTCATCTGTCGCAAAAGAGAATCTAAAGTAACCTTCTGTTCCAAAACCAATACCTGGAACTGTTGCTACACCTTTTTGGGCTAAAAGTCTTTTACAAAATTCTACTGAGTCATTAGTCACTTTTTTGAAGTTTACATATAGATAAAATGCACCGTTTGGCTTGACAACACTAAGACCTTCAATTGAGTTAAACATTTTCATAGCTAAATTTCTTCTTTTTTCAAATGCTTTTCTCATCATCTCTATGTCACTATCAGCTTCGCCTAATAGTGCAGGAACAACAGCTTTTTGAGTGATTGAGTTTATGTTTGAAGTACTTTGGCTTTGAAGTTTTTTCACTGCATCTGTTAGCTCTTTAATAGGAGTTGCCATATATCCAAATCTCCAACCAGTCATTGCTACTGATTTGCTTAGTCCATTTATTGTGACTGTTCTTTTAAACATATCTTCGCTTATTGAAGCAACTGAAACAAACTCAGTTCCATCAAACATAATTTTTTCGTACATTTCATCAGAAAAAACTAATACATCAGTACCTTTCAGCACTTGGGCTAAAGCTTCTAAGTCTTTTTTAGAGTAGACTGAACCTGTTGGGTTTGAAGGAGTATTTAGTATAAGAACTTTTGTTTTATCTGTTATTGCATTTTTTAGTTGTTCTGGTGTTATTTTAAATTCACTTGCATCATCAGTATTAATATAAACAGGAATTCCTTCACTGTACTTTACTATTTCAGGATAAGTTACCCAATAAGGAGCAGGAATTATAACTTCATCACCTTTGTTTAGAAGTATTTGAAAAAGATTAAACAAAGAGTGTTTGGCACCATTGTTAGTTACAATCTCACTTGTTTCATAATGAAGTCTATTGTCTCTTTTTAGTTTAGTTTGGATGGCTTTTAAAACTTCAGGAGTACCAGGAACTGGTGTATATGTTGAGTTTCCTTCTTGTATGGCTTTTATAGCTGCACTTTTAATAACTTCAGGAGTGCCAAAATCAGGCTCACCTGCAGAAAAACTTAAAACATCTTTTCCGCTTGCTTTCATCTCTTTTGCCAGAGTTGTTATTGCTATAGTTAAAGACTCAGATAATACTTCTATACGTTTTGCAATCATGCTAATGCCCTTTATATTTTAAATAGATTTTTAGTCTAATAAATTTTTATTATTATAACATTTTAAGCTTATAGAATAGAATTTGCTCCCTATCTCTACCAAATTAGAAAGGATATATCATGCGAATAGAATCACATGAGGTGCAAATGCAATCAAGTTATACTTTTTCTAAAGAGTATTTGAGTTCTGAATTAGTTTTTTCCTCTTTTGTTACAGAAGATGAAAAACAGTTGCTTCTGAGAGTTTAAAAAATGAAAGGTTAAATCAACTCTATACAGAGCCTCCTACTTATGTACCTATTTTCAATTTTGTAGAGCAATTGTTAAGTAGGCTTAAAGAACAAGTTGATGGTATAAGAGATAGTGCAAAACAGTTAAGAGTTAGTAAATCATCTTTTGTTGAGAGGTACCAAGAGAGTGAGTGTTTAGAGTTTTCAACTGTTGGTTGTATTAAAACTGATAGTGCTGCTATAAATATAAACTTGAATTTCTCTATGAGTAGGTCGTTTGTCATTGAAAATAGAATCGATAGTTTCTCTTTTCATGATCCATTAGTTATAAATCTTGATGGAGAAATGCCTGATTTAAGTAAGAAAACTTTTTCATTTGATATAGACAACGATGGAATTGATGATCAAATATCAAAACTAGGTTCAAGGAGTGGCTTTTTAGTATATGATAAAAATGAAGATGGTATCATCAATCAAGGAAATGAACTATTTGGAACACTTAGTGGTGATGGTTTTGGGGAGTTGAGTCAATATGATGAAGATAAAAACCATTGGATAGATGAAAATGATTCTATTTTCAATAAGTTACAAATTTGGCTTAAAAATGAAGATAACAATGAAAAAGAACTTGTTGGACTTGGAGAATCTGGTATAGGAGCTATTTTTTTGGACTCCACACAAGGGCAATTTTCATATAAAACTGAAACAAATCAAACACTCGCAGAGATAAAAAGATGTGGTATATTTTTAAAAGAAGATGGCACTTGCGGAAATATATCTCAAGTAGACTTTGCTATAAAAGAGCTAGTTTAAGAAGAACCATTGGCTGAGATTTTACAAGCATAAGTTAAATTGGAGTACTTTATAT
>DQTM01000006.1 GCA_015662785.1 Sulfurospirillum arcachonense
ATAGAAAAAGAGCGTCGTGGAGATTATCTAGGAAAAACTATACAAGTTATACCTCATATTGTAAATGAGATAAGTGATAGAATTAAAAAAGCTGGCGAGGGTAATGACATTCTTATTGTTGAGATTGGTGGAACTGTTGGAGATATAGAAGGTCTTCCATTTTTAGAAGCTATTCGTTCGCTAAGAAGTGAAGTTGGTAAAAAAAGAGCGATGTATGTTCACTTGACTCTTATTCCTTTCATAAAAGTTGCAGGTGAGCTTAAGACTAAACCTACACAACACTCGGTGCAAGAGCTTAGAAGAATTGGTATTAGCCCAGACATTCTTGTTTGTCGTTCTGAAATGACATTACCAAAAGAGCTTAAAAACAAACTTGCACTCTCTTGTGGAGTTGAGAGAAACTGTGTGATTGAGTGTGTTGATGCACCGACTATATATCAAGTGCCACTATCTCTTCAAAGAGAAAATATTTTATCTCCTATTTCAGAAATTTTAGAGTTAGGTGAGTTAAATCCAAATATGGAAGAGTGGGATACTCTTGTAAAAAGAGTTATCGCTCCTACGAATGAACTGACAGTTGGTTTTGTTGGAAAGTATCTTGACCTCAAAGAGGCATATAAATCTTTAACAGAGTCTTTTATCCATGTTGGAGCGCATCTGAATGCAAAAGTAAAAATCAAGTGGATTGATTCTGAGATGGTTGAAGAAAAAGGTGCTGAAACTTTTTTAAATGACGTAGATTGTGTTTTAGTCGCAGGTGGTTTTGGTCATCGTGGAATTGAGGGAAAAATAAAAGCTATACAATATGCTCGAATCAATAAAATTCCATTTTTAGGAATCTGTTTAGGTATGCAGCTTGCTATGATAGAGTATGCTAGAAATGTTTTAAACATAGAGAATGCAACTTCGGTTGAGTTTGATGAAAAAACAACAAGTCCAATTATATATTTAATAGATAATTTCCTTGATAGTGCAGGAAACAAACAAGTAAGAACATTTAAAAGCCCACTGGGTGGAACTATGAGACTTGGTGGTTATGAGTGTGATACAAAAGCAAACTCACTTTTAAGAGAAGTTTATGAAGGTAAAAAGAAGATTGAAGAGCGTCATCGTCATAGATACGAAGCAAATCCAGTTTATAGAAAAGAGTTTGAAAAGGCTGGTATGATTGTAAGTGGAGAGTCAAATGGTCTTATAGAAGTCATTGAGATCAAAGATCACCCTTGGTTCTTGGGAGTCCAATTTCACCCTGAGTTTACGTCACGCTTGACTGTTCCAAACAGAGCACTTCTTTCTTTTTGTGAAGCAGCTTTAAAATCTCATCAAGATGGGTGAGTTATTAACAAAAGAAGATGTAAGGAAAATTTTATCGGATAGATTTAAAGATGACAAATGTAACTGCTTGAGTGAAATTCCTAGGCCTGACTCTTTTAAAGATATAGATAAAGCATCTTCGAGGATTATCGAGGCGATAGAAAAAAAACAGAAGATTGCCATCGTTGGTGATTATGATGTTGATGGCGTAGTCTCTTCGGTGATTTTAAGTGAATTTTTTGATGACTTGGGTGTAGAATATGCTATTAAAATTCCAAGCCGTTTTAGTGATGGGTATGGTCTTAATCCTAACATAGTTAAAGAGCTTGACGCAGATGTTATCATTACGGTAGACAATGGCATATCGGCTGTTGAAGCTGCCGAATTTTGTAAGCAAAACGGAATTGATCTCATTATAACAGATCATCATACTGTTCCAAGTGTTATCCCTGACGCTTATGCTATTGTAAATCCAAAACAACCTGATTGTGACTTCCCGAACTGTGAGATATGTGGAGCTCAAGTGGCTTGGTATCTTGTGGCAAATCTTAAAGACAAGATGGGTATAGAGTACAATCTTGGTAAGTTTTTAGATCTTCTTTGTATCGCTATTATGGCAGACATGATGGAGATGAAAGATATGAATAGAGTGATGGTGAAAAAAGGCATAAAAGCCCTTAATTGCTCTAAAAGAGTCGCTTTTGAAGCAATAAAAGAGTACTTTTCCAAAAGTTCTTTAGAGGGGGATGATATCTCTTTTCTTATAGCACCTCTTATAAATAGCTCTGGTCGTATGGAAGATGCTAGATACTCTTATGAATTTTTAAAATCCAAAAACCTAGAAGATGCAATAGAAAAATTAGAGTATATAGTTCACTTGAACAATACAAGAAAAGATGAAGAGAAAAACCTTTTTGAAGCCTCTTTAGAGCAGACAAATGAAGATGCAAACATAGTTATAGTTTGGGGAGAAGATTGGCACGAAGGAGTTGTGGGTATAGTAGCTTCTCGTCTTTCAAAACGATTTAAAAAACCTGCCATTGTCTTTTCCATACGTGATGGAGTAGCAAAAGGTAGCGCTAGAGGTGTTGGTGATGTAGATATTCTCTCACTAATAGAGATGCAAAAAGAACTACTTTTGGGTTTTGGTGGGCATAAAGGGGCTGCTGGAGCATCTATAAAAAAAGAGAACCTTGAAGAGTTTAAAACTCGTATGGTAAAAGCTAGCGAAAAGATAACGACAAAAGAGCTAGAAGCTGGTGGAGATGTATTGGGCGAACTTGATATTTCTAGTGTTGATTTTGAACTCTTAGAAATACTTGACGAGTTTCAGCCTTATGGACAGAAAAACCCAAAACCTAGTTTCTTGCTAAAAGACGCTTTTATAAAAGTAGATAGAGTCATTGGGCGTGATAGAAGACACTTGAAACTTATACTTATGAAAGATAACCACTCTATAGAATCTCTGTTTTTTAACTATGATGTTGATGTTCAACGAGGTGATACAATTGATATACTTTTTAG
>DQTM01000155.1 GCA_015662785.1 Sulfurospirillum arcachonense
CATGAAAAACTTTTGAAAAACATGATTTCTGGAGCATTTGGATTTGATGCAGCTATGGTTGTTATTGATGCAAATGAAGGAGTTATGCCTCAAACTAACGAGCATTTAGAAATTTTAAATCTCTTACATGTAAAGAGTATCATCATCGCTTTGACTAAGAGTGATTTAGTTAGCAAAGAAAAAATAGAAGAGAGAAAATTAGAAATAACTGAGTACTTTAAAAACTTTTCTCATCTTGGGCTAAAATCTATCGTTCCTGTTAGCATCTTTGAGCCAGACTCAATCCAAAACCTTAGAAATGAGCTTTTTTCAATTCCAATTATAGAAAAACCAACTAATGGACTTTTCAGATACTACATTGACCGCTCTTTTTCACTAGCTGGAGTTGGAACAGTTGTAACAGGAACGGTACTTGATGGAACTGTAAAGGTTGGTGAAAAAATATTTGCACCAGAACTTGGAAAAGAGATAATTGTAAGAAACTTACAAGTTCACGAAAAAGATGAGATGAAAGCACTAAGTAGCCAAAGAACTGCCATAAACCTACAAAATGCAAAAGTGGCTCTTAAAAAAGGAACCTTACTTTGTAAAAAAGGGTTTATTAGAGGTTTTGAAAGTGTTGATGTTTGGGTTGAGGGAATCTCAAATCAAAAAGTAAAACACAATACTAAAGTGATTCTTTTTATAGGAACCAAACAAGTAGAAACAAAAGTGCTGCTTTATGGTAATGAAACAGAAACCTCAAGTGGATTTGCAAAACTACAGTTTGATAAAAAAATCTTTTTAGTTCATAATGAACCGTTTATACTCTGTTCTAGTGGTAGAACTATTGGTGGTGGACGTGTTCTGAATCCTATTAATGACCCAATCAAGAAAAAAGTAAAAATGCCACTTTTAGAGGCTCTAAAAATCGATGATTTTAAAACAGCTTTTGAGATACTAGTAAACAATCACAAAAGAGGTTTTGGACTTATATCTTCTAACCAAAGATTTGGACTAAATCACGATGAAGCACTGAAAATTGCAAAGAAAATGGAAAATGTTTTTGTAGATGAAAAAGGTTTAGTTCTCTACCCAATCACAATAAAACAAGAGTTAAATGACAAGATAAATGCTATATATATAAAAAATGAGTACGCCTTACTCTCTGCAAACTCACTAACTCTTAAAATCAAATGGGCAAGTGAAACTCTTTTAAGTGATGTTTTAAAAGACATCGTTAAAAGTGGAAAACTTGAGTTCAAAGATGGAATCTATAAAAATCCAAACATAGACGTTAACAATGTAGATAAAGTTATAGAAGAGAAGATGCACTCTATACTTCAAAATGAGGGTTTCACTCCAACTGCTCCATACAATATCTATGATGAACTAGACATCGATAGAAAGATGGGAGATGATGCACTCAAACGTTTAACAAAAGCAAGAAAAGTAGTTCGCCTTTCTCATAACCTCTTTGTAACAACTGAAAACTTAAGTACTATCATGACAAGGCTTCGTGAAATTATGAAAACCAAAGGTTATGTAGATATAGCCTCTTTTAGAGAACATTATAACATGAGTAGAAAGTATCTAGTGGCTTATCTTGACCATTTAGATTTATATGATGATGTTAAAAAAGATGGTATGAGAAGAGTTATACTTTAGCATAACTCTTTTGTAAGATTGTACTAAGTTCGACATTACTTATATGCAACTCATCTAATATGCTATCTGCTTTAGGCATGTCAAAATTCTCAATTGCAACAACTAAATCTAAAAATCTTCCTAGTTCTCCATTTCTATATATAAGAGCATTTGTTATATTAATGTCTACATTTATCTCTTTTAAAACTGTATCTATAGGAACATTTACTAACGAAAGAATTCCAACAAAAGAGGCTTCATGATAATCATAACAATCATAGTCTTTACTATTTTTCCTTTTAGCAAGTTCTGCCATAATTTTAGAACGGTTTTGCGCAAGTTCTAACATAGGATTTTTTATTATATTGTCCTCTCCATTCGTAGATTTTGAAAATGCTATCAAAAGTAACCACTGTTTAAGTGATTTTTTGCCAAGCAACATAACTACTTGCAGTATTGACTTAACATCTTTTTTAAGACCCACATAACTTGAGTTTATAAACCTTAAAAGCTGTATTGTAAGCTCCACTTCTACTTCTAAAGCAGCCGCTATCTCATTAATCTCTATATCTTCATCATCTAACATATTAATCAACTGAAATATTTTTTTATATGCTGGGTCGATTGACTTCTTTTGTGTCATACAATGTTTTGCAAAAAAGTAACCTTGAAAAAGTTCACATCCATAAGCTTGATATTTTTCAAAATCTTCTATAGTTTCTACTTTTTTTGCTAACATTTTGAAATTATAACTTTTAAAATTACTTAGATGTTGTTCTAGCATACTATCTTCTATCAAAGAAACATCAAATTTTAATATATCAATATATAAAAATATGGGAGTAAATTTTTCTATAAAATCATCACTAAATGATTTAATGCCTCGACTAAAACCTTTGCTGTCTCTAGAAGTTCATCTTTAAAGATAGCTTTGAACTTGCCACCATCTAACTCTCTAAAAAACAGGTCGTATCCATAAATTTCATTTTTCAAATCAACAATAGGTTGTTTTGCTATATAAAAATTCTGTCCCATGTCATTCCTATGCTTATCACATTATTATCTCATATATAAGCTAAAAATAATAATTTTTATTGTTTACATAATTCCTGAAACCACTCTTCATTCTGTTCACTTCTAGTCTCTTTTGATTTATACAGATTTTTCAAAACTGAAATCAACTCTTCTTCACTCAAAAACTCTAATACTGTTGGCTCTATTGGTGTTGCATTTGGGTCTGATTCCATTAGTTTTGCTATCTCTTCAATAATCTCTTTTTTATCAACCATTCTTCTCTTTCGTTTAAAAAATATTTGTAAAAGTTATTGTATAATAATTTCAGTAAATTCTAAAGGATAATCATGACGAAAAAACTCATTTTAACAACAGCTATTCTTAGTACATCTCTGTTTGCAGCAACAGATGCTCAAATTGTAGACTACTTTAAGACACAAATCCCAGTTCCTACAGTCAAAATAAATGTTACTTCAAGAATAGCAATAGACGACATCAAAGGTATGGAGTATGTATCTATTGATATCAGTGATGGTAGTCGTATTCAAAAAGTATCAGTTTTTACTCAAGGTGATCTTATCTTTCCTGATGTTATCAGCGTCAATAGTGGAAGCATAAAAAAGAGACTAGATAAACAAAAGCTTATAAAAGAGTTATCAAACCTTTACAAAAATGAAGATAAACAGAACATCTTAGTTTTGGGAAATGACCCTAAAAAAGAGACTTTAGTAAAGTTCACTGACCCAGAGTGCCCGTTTTGTAGAAAAGAAGTAGCAGTCATAGAAGAAAAACTAAAAACATATAACCTAAAGTATATTTTTACACCAGTTCATGATAGAAGCTCTTTAGAAAAATCTATCCTTATTTACAAACAAGCAGGAGCTGCAAAAACTCTTGATGAAAAAATAAAAATTGTCAAAAAATATTTCAATGCCGAAGTAGATGCAAAGGTAACTGATGAAGAAGTTGCAAGAGTAGAAAAAACAAGAAAAAAGTACTTCGCAGCTGGACTTAAAGGTGTACCATTTTACGTAAATGAAAAAGAGTTATTAAACTAAACTGA
>DQTM01000279.1 GCA_015662785.1 Sulfurospirillum arcachonense
AATAATTCCATAACTTTTTGCTCACCTCTAAATTCATAAAAAACTCATATTTTTTGAATCCAGAAGCACTTAATTAAACGATAAACCTAGGGAGTATTAAAAATTCCGTGTCAATCTGATAAAATAATATCAAGGATTGACATATTTTTAATTTTCTATTGCATAATTTGGGTTAAAGACAAAAAGTAATTCTCATATATAAAAGCGTTCTCTTTTTCATCTATTTTACCATTACCATTTGTATCAAACTCCATGATAAGCATGGCAGAGCTCATATCATCCATTTTCCATTTTATGTGAGTTTTAACAATCTTATCACCCTTTACATGTAGAGCTGGATAAACATCCATGAAAGTATGTGGATGAGCTTGAACAAATGAAATACTTAAAATTATAATAAAAATAACTTTTTTCAATACATACCTTTTTTGGGCTTCATTATACACAAAATTGATTGATAATTTTTCTTTTTTACGGTAAAATGAGAAACTTATAAAAACTACAGAAAAGAGAATTACAAATTGGATTTAGAATACTACGAAATACTTGAAATTACAAAAGATGCAGATAGTGGCATTATAAAAAAAGCGTACAGAAAACAGGCTTTAAAGTTTCACCCAGATAGAAATAGAGGTGACAAAAGTGCAGAAGAGCGGTTTAAACTAATCAATGAAGCTTACCAAGTACTAAGCGACCCTGATAAAAAGTCTACTTACGACAGATATGGAAAAGCTGGACTAGACTCACAAGGATTCTCTCACTTTAGTGATATGGATTATGGAGACATCATGGGTGACCTTGGAAGTATTTTTGAGTCAGTCTTTGGTGGTGGATTTAATGCAGGTGGCAGAGGACAAAGACGTCAAAGAAAATACCCATTAGATTCTGAAGTAGAAATTGATTTAGCATTTAATGAAGCTATTTTTGGATGTAAGAAAGAGGTTGATTATAGTTACAAAGAACCTTGTGAAGACTGTAGTGGTACAGGCAGTAGCGATGGTAAAAAGTCTACATGTAACGAGTGTGGAGGAAAAGGTCAAGTCTTCTATAGACAAGGCTTCATGACTTACTCGCAAACATGTCCTCACTGTAATGGGAAAGGCACAACTATAGAAAATCCTTGCTCTACATGTAACGCAAAAGGATTTAGTGAAAAGAGTGATAAAGTTACTATTGACATACCAGAGGGAATCGACAATGGAAACCGAATCAGAGTAGCTAGACGTGGAAATATTGATGACAATGGTGATCAGGGTGACCTTTACATACAAACAAATGTTGGTGAAGATGAGCATTTTCAAAGACACAATGATGATATCTACATTGAAGTTCCTCTTTTCTTTACTCAAATTGCACTTGGTGGAGATATAACTATCCCAACTCTTAGAGGTGAAACTAAATTAGACATTCCAATGGGAGCAAAAGATAAACAGCAATTTGTTATTCTAAATGAAGGTGTTAGAAATGTTCACACAGGTGAGCTTGGAAACATGGTTGCTCAAATAAAGATAAAGTATCCTAAAAAACTTTCTACTGAACAAAGAGAAACTCTAACTAAACTGCAAGAAGATTTTGGAATAGAGAGTACTCCTCATGAGAGTAGTTTTGAAGGCGTAGTAGCTAAGATAAAAGGCTGGTTCAAATAGACCACTTTGTTATATATGGTGATAAAAAAATACCGTATACTATAGTTACAAACAAAAAACTAAAAAACTTATACATTGCGATTGACCCTTTAGGTGGGGTCATCGTAAAAAATCCAAACTACTCACTAAAATATATCCAATCCATAGTTGAAAAAAAAGCTTCATGGATAGCTAAAAAACTCTTACATGTAAACCAAAAAAAATCAATATCTAAAATCTATGAAGAGGAACAGAGAGTACTTCTTTATGGAGAGAAAGAGTCTCTACATGTAAAGGGTAAATTGGCTGAGTTTTATAAACAAAAAAGCCAAAAAACTATACCTGATTTAGTAGAAAAATGGGCAATTAAGATGAACCTACATCCAACAAAAATAACATTTAGAAAAACCAAAAGAAGATGGGGAAGTTGTAGTTCTAAAAATGAACTTAGTTTTACTAGCTCACTAGTTCAACTGCCACCTCAATGCATAGAGTACATCATAGTTCACGAACTCTCTCACATTAAACACAAACATCATCAAAGAGATTTTTGGTTACATGTAGAAAAATTTATGCCTCATTACAGAGAACTTGAAAAAATATTAAAAGATTATTCACCACAGATATAATCAGAATATCTTTTTTAACAATCTTACAAACCTACTAGAAAATTTACCATGTTGTATAGTCTTTTTTTCTACTAAATACTCTATCCATTTTCTTCGGTTTGTTATTTTTAAGACAATATCATCTTGCCAAAAACTTTTCGAGCTCTGCAATGGCTTTTTCATTTTTTATCCTAAATTTTATCTCTATTCTTCTTGAAGCATCTTTGTTTTCTGTTCCATCTTTATTTAGTATTGCATTGGCGTATGATCTTCCACTTGCACTTACGTATTGCCTAAAAAGGTGTTCGTTTTTAGGGTATTTAACATATAAAAACTTCATAACTTCTAATGCCCTTTTTTGAGAAAGTTGCAAGTTATAAAGGTAAGTTCCATCAGAGTTTGTATAACCTTCTATGGTGATTTGGTCAATATACTGTTTTATTTCATCATCCAATAAAAGTGTATTAATATACTTTTGAAGTACACTGCTCAACTCTTTTTTTGCACTTTGCTTAAGGGTAAAACTGTTTTGTTTAAAAAGTATGTTTGAGCTAAATCTTATTGCTCCACTATCTTTGTCTATATCTATGTTTTTACCAAGTTTTTCTTTTAATTTTGAGATAACTTTTATTCTAATTCCAGTCAAACTTTTTATTTTTACTTTTGTTATGTCAAGCTCTTCAACTAAAGCTTGATGCTCTTTACTTTTAACCAAAAGGACATTTTCAAGCTGTGCCAACTCTTCATCTTTTAGAGTGAGAGTGTGAGTGTTTTTGTCTAACTCTATGGCAAGATTTTCATTAACTTTTGTTAACTCTTTTTCTCTCAAATCATACTCAAAAAGCAAGTCTTTTAGTTTTTGAATTTCTTCTTTATTTAGAGCTATCTCTTCTATCTTTGTTGCTATATAACTATTCAATTCTTCTTTGGCAAGTTGACTGTTTTTAAGCTCTTTACCTAAAGAATCTAGTTGTTTTTTTGCGCTATTGAGTTTAAATGCTAAATTAAGATTTTCTTGTTGTGCATTTTGTAGTTTTGATTTTATAAGCTCAAGCCTCTTTTTCTTCTCACTCAATGCATCTTCACTAAGTCCTAATGCCTCTTTCTCTTTTTGTAAGTCTGTTCTTATGGCTTGTAAATCAGTCTGTATAAAAACATACTTGATAACAATAGCCCCCACAAGAAGTATAAAAACAAAAAGTAATCCAGCCATCAAGTCTGCATAAGAAATCCAAAAATTTCCTGATTCTTCTTTGTTTTTGGTATTTTTATACATCTTAATTCTCTAGTTTTTTAACTTGTTCCAAAGAACTTACTATCTTTGTTACTTCATCATCAATTGTTACTATTGTATCTTTCAGTTTATTACCAAATTTTTCATCAAACTCATTTAAGTATGAATTAAAAGCCCATCCAATCTGGTCTGTATCTTTTTTCATAACTTCAAAGTTCTTTACAATAGAATGGTGGATTTTTTCTATGTTATCTGCTTTTATACTGCTCAATGAATCTGCAATTTGAATTAAACTTTCATCTTTTACTTTAAGTGAATTTGAAATTTTACTAAGAGATAAAGCACTCTGCTCTATCTTCGTAGAAGCATCTTTAAACTGCAATAACATGCTTTTAAAATCCAAGACCATCTGTTCATTCGCATTTTGAGCTAAATTCATGGTTTGTATACTCTCATTCATCTGAACAGTAGCAATCTGCACTGCTTTTTGTTCATGAGTTATGATTTGTTCAAACATTTCAACTCTTTGAACTAGAGTTTTATTCATGCTCTCTATCAGCTCATCTTGTGCAAAATTATGAAATACCTGATTCAGTTTTTCAAAATTTTCCATACTTTTTTGAAAGTAAGTTTGTTCTATCTCTTCTTTGTTCCAAAATTGTTTTTTTGTATTTTCTTTGATGCTATTTATGACCTTTTCAAATTTACTTAGACCAGTTTTATCAAAAAGTATCCACCATATAGATAAAAATATACCATATATGGAAACATAAAAAGCGGTTCCAACACCACCAAGTAGAAGTGATATTTCACGTTCCAAAACAGCAGAAGTTTGAGAAGAAAAATCTGGCATTGAAATAGCAATGGAGATAAAAGTACCTAAGATACCTAGAGTTGGAAAAATTCCAGCAGCAACCGAAGAAAAGTTTTCATTTCTTAGATCAATTGTGTACTCTTTTACAAAATCATCATAAGAAGCATTTGCTTTTTGGGTTTGCCCTATCACCAAAAGATTTTTGCGTATATAATCACTTAACTCTTTTTTGAAGTTAGTTATATCTTGCATGAATTTACAAGAAGCATAAAAGGCATTATGTTTTAAGAAAAAAAGATATATTATAAATATAGTTCCAATCATAATGATACTATGAATTTCAACCCTAAAAGGAATCCAATCCATAAAACCAGCCACGATAATCATAAAAATAGCAAAAGGCATAAAAAGAAGATATAAAACTTTTATTAAACAACTTTTTTTCTGAATCTCATCAAAATCGGAAAGATACATTTCACTCATAAATATCCTTTTAATTGAAAATTAACCTATTATATTCCAAATTAAATATAATCTAGCTTATCAAATTCTTCTTTTATCACTTTTATATCTTCAATTCCTACAGAGATTCTAATTAACTCTATTGGTATGTTATTCTCTTTTAAAAGCTTTCTTCCCTCATTACATGTAATCAAATCATAATGAGCCAAGTAAACATAAGGCATCAAAAGAGTAAACTCCGTGCCCAAACTTGGACCCTTATGAAAGTTCAAAGTATCATAGGCTTTTTCAAAAGGCATATTAAAAACAACTGATATAACAGCACTTAAAGGTGAATGATAAACTTTTTTCACATAACTTTTCTGCTCTAAAAATTCTACCAATTCATCTTTGTTTTTATTTGCTATTTTTACTCTTGTTGCATAACCTCTTATTTCAAAGGCAAGTCTCTGAATATCTTTTATATATGGTTTATCTAAATCTTTTTTAAAGAACTCTTCATATTTTGCATATTTGTCATTTAAAATGAAACAACCCATTAAAACATCTGCATTCCCACAAGCAAACTTAGTAAGGGATTCTATTAATATATCAGCCTCTTCAACCCGGGTATATGCTGTTGCAAAAGTAGAATCAACGACCAAAGCTATATCATATTTTAGGCAAATTCTTTTTAACTCTTTCAAATCTACACTTTGGAGCAGTGGGTTAGTTGGAACTTCTGTAACAATACAAGATACTTTTTCATTGGAATTTTGTAAAAATTTTTCAATTGATTTCAAATCCATAACATCATAAAATATTTTAGAATCATACCCTTCTATGAGGTTCATGGTATCAAGATAGAGCCAGCCAAGTTGAATAACCATACCACTTTGTATCTTTTGGACTGTTTTTAAGACTGTATACATAGCATTCATTCCTGAAGTGCTTAGATGAATACTCTTTTTTTGATAAGCAGATGAAAGGGTTTGTAAAACCTCTTTTTTAGCACTTTTTTTGAGAGCTAATTCCTCTGCATGTAAAGAATCTATCAATCCTTTTTCATACAAGTATTCTTCTGCAAAACGAGAAGAGAGATTACACCCAACATGTTGAATAAAACGTAGAACACTCTTTAACTCATTAGTATCTTTTTGAATTAAAACTACACCAAAATTTTCTTGAAAATTTACATTTTGTTTTATATTATATTTTTCAATGATAAGATTTGCAAAGTCTTGGGAGCTTACTAAAACGACTTCTTGCATCTCATCTACTGCATACTTTTTCTCTAAATGTAGAGCCATTTTTTTAAGGTACGGGTGCAAAACAAAACGAGGATAACCACTCTTTATTTGACTATTTTCACCTTCTTCATAAGAGATGATATCTTGAAAAGTTGGAATAGAAACAGAGACTGCATGTACATTGTCTACAGGCAGAGTCTCTCCACAAGGTATATATTTAAACATCTATTGCCTGTTTTATGTCGGCAAGTAAGTCTTCAACATTTTCTAAACCTATTGAAAATCTAACTGTGCTTTCCAAAATACCTATAGCTTCAAGTTCCTCTTTACTAAAAGTAGCATGAGAGATTTTTGCAGGAATTTCTATGCGTGAATCTGGACTTCCAAAAGAACATTTTTCACCAAATATTTTTGTTTTTTCTATAAACTGTTCGGCTAATTCTACACTTTTGAAGTCTGCACAAAAAAGTCCAGGAATAAAATCCATCTGTTTTTTTGCTAATTCATACTGAGAATGAGATTTTAATGCAGGAAATGTAACCCTGCTTATATAACTCTGCTCCTCTAAAAACTCTGCTACCACAAGTGCATTTTTCTCATGTTCTTTCATACGAATCTTTAGAGTCGGAATTCCAAGGCTTATCAAAAACACATCCATAGGATTTTGGCTTCTACCATGAGCATTTGCATAAAAACCTATCTGTTTTGCTAACTCTTTAGTTTTAGATACTATTGCTCCAGCAACAACACTTCCGTGACCAGATATGTATTTTGTAGTTGAAAAAAGTGAGAAATCAGCACCCAAATCAAGTGGGCGTTGACTCATAAAAGTAGCAAGTGAATTATCTACTGCAAAAAGAGAATTATACTTTTTGCTTACTTTTGCAACTGCTTCTAAATCTATAATTTTAAGCCCAGGATTAGTTGGAGATTCACACAAAATCAAATCAATAGGATTGTTTTTCAAAACCTCTTCTAACTCCTCTACATGTAAGAAGTTTTTAAAGTGTACGATAACGTTATATTTGTCCTCAAAAATCTTTAAAAGTCTAAAAGTCCCACCATAACAATCTGCTTCTACAATAACATGAGAGTTTGCTTTTAAAACAGTTTCAAATAGCAGTGCTACAGCAGCAATACCAGTGTGAGTACAGACACACCCTGCCCCATTTTCTACATGAGTAAAAAGATTTTCCAAAACCTCACGAGTAGGGTTTCCACTTCTTGTATAGTCATAAACCTCATCACCACTCTGTTTTTTCAAATCAAATGTACCAGTGTTATAGATAGGAAAGTGTGATGCTCCGTGCTTATCTGGATGCGTTGCGAAGTCTTGTATATGTGCTAAATTAGTCTCTACATGTAAACTCATAAAAATCCTAGTTTTTATAAATTATACCTTGTTTCTGAGTTTTAAAACAGATGCTTATTAATTTCACACTTACTTAGACCCTCTTTAAAGCATTGACTATACTGCATTGCTATCTCTAGGCGATATTTTGTATCAGGATGTGAAGATATATAGTC
>DQTM01000002.1 GCA_015662785.1 Sulfurospirillum arcachonense
TGAGTCACTCAGAAGATGCTATTAAACAAGCAGAGTCAGCAGTTCATGAACTTCAACATTTAGCTGATAATGTAGATGAAGCATTGCAAGATTTACAGATAGATAAGAAAGAGAAAGCTAATTTTGATAAAAAAGTGAATGCTACAGAAGATATAGCAATAGAATCAGCAGAAAATCTTATACATGTAAGAAAAATGTTAGAGAAACTAAAATTAAATCTCAATACTATGGTAGAAAATTCACAAAAGTTAGATTAATTCTAATAAAAAACTACTTTTTGACATAAGTCATAGCTATGAATTGACTTGTATAGATATAATCACCTTGTAACTCAAATCAGGAGGTATCTATATGTCGCTTTCAAGAAGAGACTTTCTTAAGACAACAGCAGCAGCAAGTGCAGCAGCAGCGGTGGGAATAACAGTACCACAAGAGGCTCAAGCAGCAGCAGCTCAAGTTCAGTCAGGATGGAGATGGGACAAAGGCGTTTGTCGTTTTTGTGGTACCGGTTGTGGTATCATGTTAGCAACAAAGGGCGGAAAAATTGTCGCAGTAAAAGGTGATCCGGCAGCTCCGGTCAATCGTGGGCTTAATTGTATCAAGGGATACTTTAATGCTAAAATTATGTATGGTGCAGATCGTTTAAAACAACCACTTCTTCGTATAGGAAAAGATGGTAAGTTTGATAAAAACGGTAAGTTTCAACCAATTAGCTGGAAAAGAGCATTTGATGAGATGGAAGTCAATATCAAAAAAGCACTTAAAGCTAGTGGACCAGAAGGTGTTGGTGTATTTGCTTCAGGACAGTATACTGTCATGGAAGGGTACGCAGCACAAAAAATGATGAAGGGTGGATTCCGTTCAAACGCAATCGATCCAAATGCTCGTCACTGTATGGCTAGTGCCGTTGTTGGTTTTTACCAAACATTCGGTATTGATGAGCCAAGTGGTTGTTATGATGATATCGAATTAACAGATACTGTTATAACATGGGGCGCAAATATGGCTGAGATGCATCCAATTCTTTGGTCACGTGTTTCAGACAGAAAACTTTCTAATCCAGATAAGGTTAAAGTAGTAAATATTTCTACTTATAGACATAGAGGTTCAGATTTATCTGATATAGAAATAATTTTCTCTCCAAGTACAGACCTTGCTTTATGGAACTATGTTGCTAGAGAAATTGTTTATAATTATCCAGAGTCAATTGATTGGGATTTTGTTAAAAAACATATCGTATTTGCAGCAAGCCCAGTAAATATGGGCTATGGTATGAGAAGAGCTGGTGAAAAGTCTCTGTTACCAGTTAGAGAAGATGGTAGTGCTGGTAAGTATTCAGCAAAAGAGATGGAAATCATTAATCATGAGATGGAGACTATTGTTTCTGAAAAAGAAGCACCTGCTCTTGAGCCTTATGGTTATAAAGCTGGAGACAAGATGGTTCATAAGCCAGCTGGTCTTAAGCATTGGGAAATATCTTTTGAAGAGTATAAGAAGTTCTTAGCTCCTTATACACTTGATTATGTAGCTAAAATCTCAAAAGGTGATCCTGATGAGTCAATTGATAGTTTCAAAAAGAAACTTCAGTACTTAGCAAAACTATACGTTGAAAAAGATAGAAAAGTAGTATCTTTCTGGACTATGGGTATGAATCAACATACACGTGGTACTTGGGTAAATACTCTTTCTTATAACGTTCACTTCTTACTAGGAAAACAAGCTAAGCCAGGAAATGGTGCTTTTAGTCTTACAGGACAACCAAGTGCTTGTGGAACTGCTCGTGAAGTTGGAACATTCTGTCACAGATTACCTGCTGACATGATGGTAAAAAGTAAAAAGCATAGAACCATAGTTGAAAACAGCTGGAAAGTTCCTGCTGGAACTCTAAACCCAGTTGGAAATCAGCATATTATGAAGATTCACAGAGACATCGAAGATGGTGTTGTGAAATTTGCATGGGTAAATGTATGTAATCCATACCACGATACTGCAAGTGCAAATCACTGGATAAAAGCAGCTAGAAAAATGGATAACTTCATCGTTTGTAGTGATGGTTACCCTGGAATTTCTGCAAAAGTAGCTGATCTTATTCTTCCTTCAGCAATGATTTATGAGAAGTGGGGAGCTTATGGTAATGCTGAGCGTCGTACGCAACACTGGAGACAACAAGTTCTTCCAGTAGGTGATGCGATGAGTGATACATGGCAATGGATTGAGCTTTCAAAAAGGTTTACTGTTAAAGATGTTTGGGGAGAGCAACCACTTCGTGGCAATAAAAAGCTTCCTGACGTTATTGGTAAAGCAAAAGCAATGGGATATAACGAAGATACTACTATGTTCGAGATTCTTTTTGCAAACAAAAGAGCAAAATCTTATCCAAAAGATATGAATGACCCAATAAATGTTGGTTATGATGACACTGATAGTAATGGCGATAGCCGTGGCGTAATCGGTTCAGATGGCAAGAAGTGGGAAGGTTATGGTTTCCATATTCATAAGTATCTTTTTGAAGAGTATGCAGATTTCGGTCGTGGTCATGCTCATGACTTGGCAGATTTTGACACTTACCATAGAGTAAGAGGATTAAAGTGGCCAGTTGTAGATGGAAAAGAGACTCAATGGAGATTTAACTCTAAGTACGATCCGTATGCAAGAAAAGCAAACAGTGGTGATTTCGCATTTTATGGACCACTAGCAAAAGCTCTTTCTCAAGGTGACTTGATGGGTATTACAGATAAAACCAAGAAGAGCTTGAAAAACAAAGCGAAAATCTTTGCTAGACCGTACATGGATCCTCCAGAGATGCCAGATAGTAAATATGATACTTGGATGTGTACAGGACGTGTTCTTGAGCACTGGCATAGTGGAACTATGACTATGAGAGTACCTGAGCTGTATCGTGCAGTTCCTGAAGCTTTATGTTATATAAATCCAGGTGATGCTAAGACTAAAGGATTCAAACAAGGTGAGCTTATTTGGGTTGAATCACGTCGTGGCAAGGTAAGAGCTAGAGTTGAAACTAGAGGAAGAAATAGAGTTCCAAAAGGACTTATCTTTGTTCCTTGGTTTGATGAAAAAGTCTTTATAAACAAAGTTTGTCTAGATGCTACTTGTCCGATGTCAAAACAGACTGACTACAAGAAGTGTGCTGTTAAGCTTTACAAAGCGTAATAGAGGAAAAGGATTGTTTTGAGCAATCTTGATTCAAAAAAACCGGTCATTACTAAAAGAAGAAGATTTCTTTCTGTAATGGCACAAAGTGTTGGTTTGTCGGCATTAGGTGGAATGGTTTGGACTGGTTACATAGAGGAAGCAAAGTCAGCACCGCTGATTTTGCGCCCTCCTGGTGCAAAACCTGAAACCGATTTTTTGCGTATGTGTATTAAGTGTGGACAGTGTGCGGAAGCATGTCCGTTTGACACTCTGCTCATGGCAAAACCAGGAGACAAAAAACCTATGGGTACTCCGTACTTCATACCAAGAGATGTACCATGTTATATGTGTACAGATATCCCTTGTGTTCCTGTTTGTCCAACAGGAGCTTTAGATGAGGAAAGTGTATCTAGTGTCGTAGAAGGTGAAAAAGTTTTAGATATAAACAGGTCTAAAATGGGGCTTGCAGTCGTTGATGAAGAGTCTTGTATTGCTTATTGGGGAATTCAGTGTGATGCTTGTCATAGAGCTTGTCCTTTGATGGATGAGGCTATCGTTCTTGAGTATAAGAGAAATGAAAGAACAGGAAAACATGCACTGTTGATACCTAAAGTAATAAGTGAAGCCTGTACGGGATGTGGTTTATGTGAGCGTGCTTGTGTAACAGAAAAAGCAGCTATTTTTGTACTTCCTACTGAAATTGCCCAAGGCAAAGTTGGTGGATATTACATAAAAGGTTGGGATCCAAAGGATGAGAAACGTTTAGAAAATGTTTCAACAGATGTTGCGACTCGAACAAAAAGAAGTGAACTTGCTCCGCAAGATTACTTAAACTCTGACGAGGTATTGTTTGATGACTAATTTTCTTAAAAAATATCGTTTTTTGATGTTACGAAGAGTTAGCCAGATTGGTATTTTAGTTCTTTATTTTAGTGCTAATGCATATGGGTTTAAAGTTCTTACAGGAACTTTGAGTTCTTCTTTGCTTTTTGGGGTTATTCCTCTCTCTGATCCATTTGCTGTAATGCAGATGTTTGCAGCAGGGGCAATCCTTGGAGCAGATGTTTTAGTAGGTGCTTTGATAGTGTTGCTATTTTATGCCAGTATTGGTGGAAGAGCGTTTTGTTCTTGGGTGTGTCCGATAAATATGATAACCGATTTGGCAAATTGGTTAAGAAGAGTTCTTCTTCTTGATAAGACGGAGAAAAAGGTTTGGTTAGGACGTGGTGTAAGGTACAAGGTTATAGTACTTGCACTAATTTTATCAGCCTTTACAAGTGTTGCTGCTTTTGAAATTGTCTCGCCAATTTCTATGCTACATCGTGGTATAGTATTTGGTATGGGTATGGGAGGCGCAGCAGTATTGTCAATCTTCTTGTTTGACCTGTTTGCGGTTAAGAATGGTTGGTGTGGGCATATATGTCCATTAGGGGGGTTTTATTCAGTTGCTTCAAAGTTGAGCATCATAAGAGTAAAACATAACCAACCAAACTGTACTCTTTGTATGAAGTGCAAAGATGTATGTCCTGAGAAACAGATTCTCTCTCTTATAGGCAAAGAGAGTGGAGATGTGATTTCAGGTGAATGTACCAATTGTGGTAGATGTATCGAAGTCTGTGACGATGATGCTCTGTCATTTGGTATTAGAAATTATATCAATAAAAACGGATAGGAGACATATGATGTTTAGTAAAAAGACACTTATAGCTGCTGCGACATTAACAGCTCTTATAGCAACTGGGTGTGCTATGAGTAGTAGTATTAGTGAAGAGTCGTTGGGGCTTAGAAAAACTGACCTTTATACAGAAAACACTACTACAGGAGATAAAACTTCTTATAGTACTGTTGCTGCGGGTGAGTCAAAAGTATATGAGCGTGCGTTTGAAAATGCACCACCTATGATATCTCATGATGTTGAAGGTATGCTACCGATAACCATGAATAACAACTCATGTTTAGGTTGTCATGATCCGATGGTTGCACCTTCGGTGAATGCAACATCAGTTCCAAAGTCACACTTGTTTGATATGAGAAATGAGACTGCACTTGCAACTGTATCATACTCGAGATACAATTGTACACAGTGCCACGCTCCTCAATCAGATAATGAGCCTTTGGTTGAAAACACATTTCAAGCAGAGTTTAGAACTGCAAATGGAAATAAACAATCAAACTTACTTGATAACCTTAATGAGGGTGTTCAGTAAGAATGGCTGAAGTAAGCAGAAGGGAGGCTTTTTCCTCCCTTGCTTCACGTTTTAAAAAGACTAAAGATGATAAACATTTACATGTAAGGCCACCTTACAATGAAGATGAATATCTTTTTCAGATTTGTTTAGAGTGTGAGGGTAAACCTTGTATTAGTGTTTGTGAAGAGGATATCATAAAACTTGATGGAGATAAAATTCCATTTTTAAGTTTAGAGAAGAGTGGATGTACTTTTTGTGAAGAGTGTGCAATGGCATGTCCTAATGAAGTGTTGGTTCTAAATCAAGAACATTGGATAAAAGCAAAGTTTAGTATAGATATAAACAGTTGCTTGGCTTGGAATAATGTAATGTGTAGTAGTTGTGCAGATGCTTGTGATGAGAGTGCTATAAACTTCTTTGGTGTCTTTAGACCTACTATAGATATGGAAAAATGTACAGGGTGTGGGTTTTGTTATGGCGTGTGTCCACCTTATGCAGTAAAGTATGAAGCTCTAAAGGAGAAGTGATGAAGTGGTTAATCTCGATTTTTCTTTTAATTATTAGTGTTCAAGCTGATACTATTAAGCCGTATGATTATATTGAAGCTAGTGGAAATGTGATTGATATAGTTGTATCAGATGGAATGCTTACAGTTAGTACTGATAGAGGAACCATAGAGTCTTATAGTATGGCTTCTAAAGAACAACTTATGATTGAACAATTTCCTATGATAAAAGACTTTATGGGAGACGATATATACCCTAAAGTTTTTTCTACAGATTATTTAAAAATTTCAAAAAGATATTTAGCAGTTGTTCAAGGAGTGAGTGGATCACGTGAACTGTTTATCATAAAAGATGGCAAAAAAACTAAGTTAATTAGTGAAAAAGAGAAACTATTTATATCAAAAGCCAAATTTGTAGATGAAAACCGTATTATGATAGCACTCTTAAGCAATGAATATATACTTTTTGATATTAATGAGAAAAAAAGAATTTATCGTTTACATGTAAGCTACTCTCATTTTTCAGACTTTATGTTAAGTTTGGATAAAAGTATGTTAGTAGGTAGCTCGGAATCTGGTGAAATAACAGTATTAAATGTAGAAAATGGAAAAATAATTAAAACTTTAAAAGGTGCTAATGTTGATAATGTCTATAAAGTTGATATTAAAAATTCAAAAGTTTTAGCTGCTGGACAAGATAGACGTGGTGTTATATATGATTTAGACACAGGGTCTTATAGTAGGTTTAACGGTAACTTTCTTATTTATGCTGGGGCGTTAAGTCCTAGTGCGAAGTTAGCTGCATTTGCATTTACTGAAGATAATGATATAGTGATTTTTGACATTTTTTCAGATAAACAATTGTATACTCTGAAAGGTCAAAAAACTACGCTCAATAGTATAGTATTCATAGATGAAAACACACTTGTGAGTGGAAGTGATGACAAGTTTATAATGATGTGGAAATTAAAATAAGGACAATGTGAATGAATGTTTCAAGTATAGTGGTTCAAGCAAGAAATGAGTTTATTGATGGATTAGTTGAAGAGTTTAAAGAGTGTGATTTTTGTGATTATCACTTTCATGATGCTTCTATTGGAAAAATAATAGTAACAGTAGAAGGTGAAGGAATTGAGCAAGAGATGGACAATGTAAGAAAGATAGAAGCCATGAAGCACATTATATCAGCAGAGATGATGATGGCTTATAGTGAAGATGAACTTGATCGTGAGAGAGAAGCTCTTGGTAAAAGTGATATTGTTCCTGATGTTCTTAAAAATGATGCAATTAGAGCAGAAGATATAACTTACAATGGTGATTTAAAGAAAAAATTATAAGGAAAGATAATATGCTATCTTCTTACCGTAGTTTCGTAGAAACGACTGTTCCTAAAGATGAGTTGATTGTTTCAAGAACAGACTTGAATGGTTATATAACTTATGCTAATGATGTTTTTGCAGAGATATCAGGATATACTCCCCAAGAGTTGGTTGGAAAACCACACTCTATAGTAAGACATCCCGATATGCCAAGTTCAGTTTTTAAAGATTTATGGAAAGTTATAAAATCAGGATCTATTTGGCGAGGATATGTAAAAAATCTTAGGAAAGATGGTGCTTATTATTGGGTATATGCAGAAGTTTCTGGTGTTTACAAAGATGACAAATTAGTTGAATATAAATCTCTTAGAGCACCAGTTGATGAAAGCCAAAAGGTTAAATTTCAAGATATCTATGATGCATTACGAAAGAGAGAAGAGGGTAGTTGTAGGATAGTTACCAATATATCTATAGAAAACTATGAAAAACTGAAAAAGCTATCAAGTGAAGAAAATATATCTCAAGAGAAGATTTTAAATCATGTTCTTTCAGACTTACTACTTTAGGCAGGTTTTGTAATTTTTGTATGTACAGTTAGTTAAAGGAGTGCAGTTTATTCTCCTAGCATATCTTCTTTAAGAGAGTTTTGAGCAGGATTTTCACCAATCCAAATTCCATAAAGGGCTTTTTTAAACTCTAAACCTGTTATCGTCTCTTTAAGTTTATTGTTTTTATAGATTTGCATACCAGTTGATGGAATATATAGAAAATCATATATATCGTTCTCTTTTATCTCTTCAAGGAAAACTGCTAAAAAAGTCTCTATTTTTTCTTCTATTTGTTCTGTATTTCCATTGGTTGATTTTGTAAAACCCTCTCTTGTTCCATCTTCCATTTTTTTGCTAGTTATGAGAGAAGATACTATATGCAGTCTGATGTTCATATCTTCATCTGCGTCTATTATAGTCTGAAAGTTTGAGCTTTTTTCTTTAAGATAAAGACCTCCAACATATAAATCTATAAAAAACTTATCTCTAGTTCCTTGTCCATTTAGAACCAAGTTTTTATAACTGTTCTCTAACTCCACAGCATTTAGTGTTGTAAGTGACAAAATAACCGCTATACATGTAAATAGTATTTTTTTTATGAAAGCATCCATACTCTTAACGCCTTTCCTTTGATTTTTGACTTTTTAAGTTTATCAAATGTTTCTTGTGCTATTTCACTATTTATAGAAACATAAGAGTCTTTTCTGTTTATAGTTATTTTTCCTATCTTTTTGCCATCTATACCAAGCTCTTTTGTTAACGCTCCTAGTATATCACCAGCTCTGATTTTGTCACGTTTTCCACCATCAAAGCAAAGTGTTGTCATCTTTGCTTTGTATGAGCGAGGTGAGTCTACATGTAAAGAGTCGATATTTTCAAGCTCAACATCAATGTACTCTTCATAGCCTCTTACAAAAGATATTGCCAAGCCTTCTTTATCCATACGTCCTGTTCGTCCAATTCTGTGTGTATAAACCTCTTCACCTTTTGGCATATCATAGTTTATGACTAAATCTACACTTGGTATGTCAAGTCCACGAGCTGCAACGTCAGTTGCTATAAGGAAAGTACAACTCTTGTGTGTAAATTCTAAAAGTGTCTCATCTCTATCAATCTGTTCTAAGTCACTATGAATACTAAGTGCGTCATAGTTTTTATGTTGTAGTCTCTCTTCAAGCTCTTTACATTTTATTTTTGTGTTACAAAAAATGATACACGTTTCAGGTTTAAAGTGCTGTATTGCTTTTTCAACCCCTTCATCTGAGAAATTAAAAAATCTCTCTTGTATGCTTGAGCTTTCTTGTTCAATTTCAACTTCAACTCTGTCATTTTGTATAGATTTACTAAACTCAAGAATCTTAGCATCAAAAGTAGCAGAAAAAAGAAGAGTTTGTCTCTTTTTTGGAGTAAAGTTTATGATTTTCTCAATATCTTCAAAAAATCCCATATCGAGCATTCTGTCTGCTTCATCTAAAACCAATGTTTTAATAAAATCTAGATTAAGAGACTCTTTTTCTAAAAGCGCTAAAACACGCCCAGGAGTTCCCACCACAATGTGAACACCATGTCTCATAGATTGAATCTGCCCACGCATTGGAGTTCCACCACAAAGTGTTAAAATCTTTGTGTTTTCTAAAGAAGATGCTAGTCTACGCAACTCTTTTGCAACTTGGTCAGCTAACTCTCTTGTTGGTGCTAAGACTATAGCACTTGTTTCGTATCTTTTTTTGACATCTAATTCTAGTATAAGGGGTAAACCAAAAGCAGCTGTTTTTCCACTTCCAGTTTTTGCTTTTGCAAGAACATCTTTTTTTTCAAGAATCAGAGGTAGAGTCTTTTCTTGTATGGGTGTTGGGTTTTTGTATCCTAAGTTATTTAGGTTTTTTAACATACTCTCGTCATTGATTAGTTTATCAAAAGTCAAAATAAAGTTCCTTTTTGCTATTATTATTAATTATATCATAATTGAAAGAGTTTAATGAGTAATTTTAAAAGTAGCATTTCATCACGTATTTTTGGAGCTTTTGCTTCAAAAGAATTTTGTCCAGTTGTACAAAGTATAGTTAATAAAACATATGTTAAGTTAATGAAAGTTGATTTGAGTGACTATGCAAGCGTAGGGGAATATAGTAGTTTAAATGCTCTTTTTACAAGAGCACCAATCAATGCGAGAAAATTTGAATCAAATGAAAATGAGTTTATATCTCCTTGTGATGCGTTCATAAGTGAGTGTGGTGACATAACAGAACAAAAAGCCTTGCAGATTAAAGGGCACTCTTATAGAGTTAGAAATCTTCTTGGAGATTATGTTTTAAAGAGTGAAAAAGACAGACTTGTAGACGGAAAGTATCTGAACTTTTACCTATCACCAAAAGATTATCATCGTTATCATGTGCCGTTTGATATGAGAGTTAAAAAAGCAATTCATATTCCAGGGAAACTTTACCCTGTAAACTTTACTTGGCTTAGAAAAATCCCTGAATTATTTGTGGAAAATGAGAGAGTGATTTTAGAGTGTTATACTAAAGATGAAAAACTTTTTTATATGGTTTTTGTTGGAGCGTTAAACGTAGGAAAAATGCAATTTATATTTGACCATAATATTCAAACGAATGTAAAAACTTCAATGGAACAGCTTTACATGTACGAGAACCTTTGGCTTAAAAAAGGGGATGAGTTAGGTCGCTTTGAGATGGGTTCAACTATAGTTATGTTTTTTGAAAAAGATATGGTGGAGCTTACATGTAAAAAAGATAAGCCTATTAGGTTTACAGATAAAGTAGCATATAAGAGTTAATCGCAACAGCTACTTGATTTCTTTTTAGGTAGTAAATACTTATAAAACAGAAAAAACATAACTATGGCCGAAATAGCCTCAAGCAAACTAGCATTTTCATCTACATGTACACTCTCTTGAATACTTCCCAAAAATCTCAAAAATGTTGTATCCATAATATATGCAAAAAATATAGTTCCAAATATAACGGAACTTAGATATATGATAGTAGATTTTGTTCCAAGTATCTTTTTAATTACAGAAATAGTTACAAGGTTAGTTGCAGGTCCAGCCGTAAGAAAAACAAAAGCAGCTCCTGGTGAAAAACCAGTGAGTATAAGTGTAATTCCAATTGGAATAGAGGTGATAGCACAGACGTAGAGAGGCATTGCTATGAGAAGTACAAATATGTAGCTTAAGAGTAAA
>DQTM01000171.1 GCA_015662785.1 Sulfurospirillum arcachonense
ATAAAATCAGGTGAGATTGAGAGTGCTATTACTACAGGAAGTGAAAATATCTCAGCTTCTATGCGTGGAAGAAACTTTGAACCTGAAGTTCAATCAAAAGTTGACATGGTTAAGAGAAACAAAGAGCTTACTTTTGAGAAAGATTTTTTAAGATGGATGCTTAGTGATGGAGCAGGAGCTATTGGTGTGAGTAGTAAGCCAAATAGTGACTCGATATCTCTTAAAATTGAGAGAATTTTTGCAAAAAGTTACGCTAGTCAGATGGAAGCTTGTATGTATTCAGGTTGTGAAAAACTTAGTGATGGAACTACTAGAGGCTATCGAGAGTATTTGCCTGATGAGTGGTTAAAAAAGTCTATATTTGCAGTAAAGCAAGATGTAAAACTTCTGAATAGTGACATAGTTGAACAGACTGTAAAAAGACCTCTAAAAGAGATGCTTTCAAAAAATATGTTCAAACCAAATGAGATTGACTGGTTTTTACCTCATTATAGTTCAGAGTACTTTAAAGACAAACTTTACGATGGAATGAAAGAGGTAGATTGTGACATACCGCAATCAAAATGGTTTACAAACCTTTCAACAAAAGGAAACACAGGCTCAGCCTCAATTTACGTCATACTTGAAGAGCTTTTTAACTCAGGAAAACTAAAAAAAGGTGAAAAGCTTCTCTGTTATATCCCTGAAAGTGGACGTTTTTCAACTGCTTATATGCTTTTAGAGGTTGTGTAGTTGAATACTCAAAATGTTCCTCAAGATGAGAGCAGTACTTATGCAAAGATGAAAAAAACCATTTATGCAAAAAATAGTGATGGGAAAATGCAAGGAATTAGCTCAAGTGGTTGGGACGTAGAAGAGACTGTAACAAGACAAGCTCTTGATGATATTGAAGAGCATGTAAAAGAGGCATATGAAGAGGTAAAAAGTGGAAAAAAATCTACTCTTTATTACTTCATGTTCGCTAAAAAGATGGATCTTCTTTTGCTCGCTCAAGCTACTGGTTTTTTTCAGTGGACTATCAAAAAAGATTTTAATCCAAAGCATTTTAAAAAAATAAAACAGAGTAGACTTGAAGAGTATTGTGATGTTTTAGGCGTTGAATTAGATGAAATTAGGGAGCTTCCAAATGAGTGATTTTAAACATACACATCATGCTCATTGTGAGAGCGGTGTTATCTCTTCGATGCTTACATATCATGGATTTGCTATAAGTGAACCGATGGTTTTTGGTCTGTCAAATGCTCTCAATTTTGCTTATATTCCTTTTGTAAAAATTGGCGGTATGCCTCTAGTAGCATATAGAAGCTTACCAAAATCAATTGTAAAAAACATAAGAAAAAACCTAAAAATAAAGATGAAAATGGAGACATTTTCTTCACAAAAAAAAGGTGAAGATAGACTTGACAAGCTGTTAGAAGAGGGTAAGATAGTCGGTGCTCAAGGCTCAATGTATTGGCTTGAATATGTTCCAGATGAGCTTAGTTTTCATTTTAATGCTCATAACTTTTTAATTTATGGGAAAGATGAAGAAAAATACCTCATAAGTGATCCAGTTTTTGCTGAAGCAGTAAAATGTTCTAAAAAATCACTCTCTAAATCACGCTTTTCAAAAGGAGCAATGGCTCCAAAAGGACTTCTCTATTACCCTGAGTCTATTCCAAAAGATATAGATTTAAAACCAATAATTGCTAAAAATATAAAAAAACTCTCTAAAAATATGCTAAGAACCCCAGTACCAATAGCAGGACTAAAAGGTTTAAGATACTTGGCAAAAGGTATTTTAAAACTACAAGCAAAAGATAAAAAATACGCTAAACTTTTTTTAGGAAACATAGTTCGCATGCAAGAAGAGATAGGTACAGGAGGAGCAGGTTTTAGGTTTATGTATGCTTCATTCTTAGAAGAATCTAGTGAGCTTTTTGGTGGTAATGCTGTTCTAAGCGATGCTTCAAAGATGATGCTTGAAGTTGGTGATGAGTATAGAGAGTTTGCTTTAGTTATTGCAAAATCCATCAAATCAAAAAAAGAGATAGATTTTAAAAAAATCTCAGATATGTTATTTAAAATTAGTGAGAATGAAGCAAAAGTATATAAAAAACTATTAGGATTCAAAGCATGATAAAAATCTCAAGTGTAGTAAAAAAGTATGATGATTTAAAAGTGCTTGATGAACTTAGCTTTGAGATAAAAAAAGGGAGTATTTTTGGACTTTTAGGAGTCAATGGTGCTGGAAAGAGTACGATTCTTTCAGTCCTAAATGGTTTAACTTCAATTGAGAGTGGTGAGATAGAAGTCTTTGGGTTAGACTTGAAAAAAGAGTTAACACAGATAAAAAACATAAGCTCCATAGTTCCTCAAAACCTAGCTTTTTATGAACAACTTACGGTAAAAGAGAATTTAGATTTTTTTAAAAATGTACAAAATGGCACAAAAGAGAGTTATGAAAAAGCTTTACATGTAAATTCTCTTGAAGAAATTTTAAATCAAAAAGCATCTACTCTTTCAGGTGGGCAAAAAAGACGATTAAACATTGCCATAGGATTATTAAACGACCCTCAAATCATTTATTTTGATGAGCCTACAGTTGGGATTGACCCAAAAAGTAGAAATGAGATACTAGAATCAATAAAAGGTTATAAAAAACTTGGCATTACTGTGGTTTATACATCTCACTATATGAATGAAGTTGAGATGATATGTGACGAGGTGGCAATCATTTCTCATGGGAAGCTCATAGCACAAGAGACAAACTTACAAAACTTAGAAAAACATTTTTTAGAATTGACTAAGGAAAGCCATGTTTAGCGCAATGGTGAAAAAAGAGTTTTTGTTAGTTTTAAGAGACAAACGTGCATTGGCAGTACTTTTTTTGATGCCAGCACTTTTTATTCTTATCATTTCAGTAGCTATGAGAGATGTCTTTACTCAAAATAGTGTAATTTTTGAAATCACAATAGTTGATTTAGAAAAATCTAAAGTTACAAAAGAGATGATAAACGACATCAGTAAAAACAGAAGTTTTCAAGTAGCAGATAATGCAAATATAGTCATAACTATTCCACAAAAATACTCTCAAAGCAAAAAAAGATTAAAGATAGAAATAAAAGACTCTCTAAAAAGTGATGAGATAGAGCTTTTCAAAGCCAAGCTCTTAAAAGACATAACAAATCTAAAACTAAAAATTATAAAAAATAGACTTACAGAGTTTTCCGATGAAGCCGGAGCTGCCATAGACAACATAAGCCTAGAGTCAGATGAGCTTTTTGAACTAAAGTACAACCAAAGTGAAGAGATACCAAATTCAACCCAACAAAGTGTACCGTCATGGATAGTTTTTGGAATGTTTTTTATGATTACACCAATTTCAACAGTTTTTATAAATGAAAGAAAACAAAATACACTTTCACGCTTAAACTCTATGAATGTATCGGTTTTCTCTATGGTACTCTCAAAAATAGTTCCCTATCTCTTCATAGCCCAAATTCAAGCATTTGTTATGATAGCAGTTGGTATGTTCATAGTCCCTCTTTTTGACACACCAGCTCTAGCCATAAACGGCTCAGTCTTAGCCTTGGTATTCTTATCTTTCGCTCTTAGTCTCTCAGCAGTAGGCTTGGCTTCACTCATAGCAGTAAGTTCAAACTCAACAGAACAAGCCTCAACCATAGGTGGCATTATGAGTATTTTGCTTGGAGCTATCGGCGGAGTTATGGTACCAAAGTTTATAATGCCAGACTTTATGCAAACCCTAGCAAATATTTCACCAATGTCATGGGGACTAGATGGCTTTTTAGACATATTTTTAAGAGGTGGTGGCATAGCTATGGTTTTAAATGAAGCACTGATGCTTATGCTTTTTGGCTCAATTGCTCTTGGGATTTCTATGGTTATGTTACATGCAAGAATAAAAAAAGGGTTTGAATGAGTTTAGAACAGATAAAACAAGAGATAAAAGAGATGATTATAGAAGAGTGTGAAAAAGATGAGTTTGAGCCTAGTGACATTAAAGATGATGTTGAACTTTTTTCATCAAAGAGTGGTTTGGAGTTAGATTCTCTTGATGCTCTTAGTATCTCAATGGCACTAAAAAAGATGTACGGTGTTAGACTTGGGGATTCTAAAGAGTTTAGACGAACAGTAACTACCATAGAGAAGTTAGCAGAGTTTATACATAGTGAGAAAAATGGTTAATATACTGGCTTGTGAGATAAACTGTGCCAAATCTTTAAGCAAAAAAACTTTAGAAGATGGAACAGTAATCCCCTATTTTTCTTTAGAAAAAGAGATAAAACAGAATCAAGAAGAAATTTATAATGCTATAAAAGATGTAGTTTCAAAAGTTCTACCAAATAATAGAAAAAAGACAGCACTTTTAGTTGGAACATCTTTAGTTGATTGGTACTTAATAGATGCAATAAACGCTTGTGCGTATGAGACCAAAGAGCCTTACAGCTCAAAAAAAAGAAGCATAGATTGCTACGCAAAAGATTTATCCGATGAGTTTGGATTGAGTGGTTATACTCAAACGATAAACACAGCTTGCACATCAAGTGCCAATGCTTTATTAGAGGCTAAAAATCTCATAAATGCTGACGTAGTTGAGTATGTGATAGTAGTTGGCTTGGAAGTTTATTCGTCTGTTATGAGTAGTGGATTTGCTTCTATGGATTTACTTAGTTCTACTAAACCTAAACCATTTGCTAAAGACAGAGATGGCTTAGTTTTAGGAGAGGGTGTAGGGGCTATACTTTTAGGCAAAGAGAAATCACCTTGGGAGCTTGTTGGAGGTTTTAGCAATTGCAACTCTGAGACTATTACATCAGTAAGCAGTAGTGGTGATGAATGTATAGAAGTGATGAATCAGGCACTAAAAAACTGTGCTCAACTTGAAGAAGATATAACAGCTATAAAAGCCCATGCAACTGGTTCTTGGGCGAATGATGAAGCCGAGATGAATGCAATTAAAAAAGTCTTTAAAAAAGAACCCACC
>DQTM01000282.1 GCA_015662785.1 Sulfurospirillum arcachonense
CTACTTGGAAGTGGCTTTGACCCAGGCGTGACCAACGTCTTTTGTGCCTACGCACAAAAACACTACTTCGATGAAATACATACCATAGACATACTAGACTGTAATGCAGGTGACCATGGGTACGCATTTGCTACCAACTTTAACCCAGAGATAAACTTACGTGAGGTAAGTGCAAAAGGTAGGTACTGGGAACTAGACAGCAATGGTGTAGGTCAGTGGATAGAAACTGAGCCCATGAAAATAAAACAAGTGTGGGACTACCCAGAAATAGGTGCAAAAGACAGCTACCTGCTCTACCATGAAGAGATGGAGTCACTTGTAAAGCACATCAAAGGACTCAAACGCATACGTTTTTTTATGACTTTTGGAGAAAGCTACCTCACACACATGAAGTGTCTGGAAAATGTAGGCATGTTAGGCATCAAAGAAGTAGAACATAAAGGCATGAAAATAGTCCCCATGGAGTTCCTAGCTACCCTACTTCCTGACCCTGCTTCTTTAGGATCACGTACCAAAGGTAAGACAAATATTGGCATCTTCGCTAAGGGGATAAAAGACGGTAAAGTTAAAACTATTTACATCTACCAAATCACTGACCATGAGTCATGCTACGCAGAAGTACTAAGCCAAGGAGTAAGCTACACTACAGGCGTACCAGCCATGATAGGAGCCAAACTCATGCTAGAAGGCAAGTGGCAAGGAAAAGGTGTTTACAACATGGAAGAGTTTGACCCAGACCCATTTATGGACGAGCTTATGGTGCAAGGTTTACCTTGGAAGGTTATGGAGCTTGGAACAGATGAGAGTAGAGAGGTTATCTAACCTCTCTTTTTTCAATAAATATTATAGCATCTTCAATATGTTCCTTCAATGTCATTGGATGAGGATTTGTACCTCTAAATCCACCCTTGTTTTTTTGTGACATATCCATCTTATTTACTTTGTTCAAATATTGTTTTAAAAGTTTTATTTCATTTTTGTTCCAAATTTAGAAAAAATATCTATAATTTCTAATTTTCCTCTAGCAGTTTCCTTATCAAAATATCTACTAAGATATATCAATGACTCAAAATCTTCTATTTTATTTATTACTTCATAAAAACTTAACCTTACTAAAATATCTTCATCATCAAGTAAAGGATAAAGTGATTGTAATATCTCTTTATCCTCTTTATCAACTATTTGAGATATAGATAAAAGTGCAAAATTACGTTCAGTATTGTCTTTGCTTTTTGTATATGAAATTAAAAGAGGTAACGTAGTTCTATCTCCAACTTTACCTAAAATATAAATTACCTGTTCTTTTACCTTTGCATCTTCATCATGAAGATACATTTTTACAATATTCAAGAATACCGAATCATAGGTATTACCTATCGTTTGTAGTAAAGTAATTTTTAAAAAACTATCTTTTTTATTCTTATAAAGCTTTCCCCTATTCTCAAGATATTTTATAAACTCATGATACCTCTCTTTATCTACTAAAGAATAATACTTTCTTTCAAGTTTAGCTAATTCTTTCTCATCAATATCCAACCTATTATTTTCTTCTTTATATACTCCTTTTTTATATGCTTCTGCAGTAATTTTTAAGATATGATTCCAATTATAATACTTCTTTATATTGCTACTATCATAGCCATAAGGGGAGTAGTCATAAAGCCCATTCTTTATACTGCTATAAGCTAGACCATAAGATTCTTCATCGCCTACAGATAAAACAAAATCCCCATTTTCATTCTCTCCATAAGATTCATTCTCACTTTTTATAAAAGTATATTTATCTAAAACTTCTTGATAAGTAAAAAGTTTTTGATATGGTATTAATTGTTCAATACCATTATGCCACTGTAATACTTTTAAATGATTATCTGATATAGGACAAGGTAACATACTGTTATCTGTTTATGTGTTCAAAGATTTACCAATATAACGATGAATTGTTGAAGATTCAAAATAACTATCAAGTATTTCCATAGAATCTTCCATAGAATAATCAACTTCATCAATGTTTGTTAATCCTTGATATTCAAGAACTTTTTTATTGAAAATACGTAATTCCATTTTTTCCTCTTTAGTTAAATTTCCATAACCAGACTGATTCATCGCTTCTAAACCAAAAGAACCAATCAGAAATAGTGGTGCAAGTAAAAGTAAATAAGTACTAAGTCCAAATATAACAAGCCATTTACTTGGTTTCTTTGCATTAAGTATCTCAATCACCTGTTTTGCTATAGTTGCTTTACTTGCCAAAGATTCTTTTTGGTACTTTTCATCTGTCACTATTGCTGTTACAACTTTTGTATCATCTAGCGTATCGAATTCATTTTCTTTCAATAATTTCTGCAATAACCTTGAAATATAATAGTTTTGTTTAAGTGCAAAAAGAAGGAGTATTACTATCACCTCTTGGTTTACCCATCTCTTTTAGCTGTGTTAGGATTCCATTGGTTTGACTCTGTGTATCATCTTTTTTCTGCTCTGTTTTTTCACCATTTAAAACTTTTGAAAACTTTTTATATCCCTTAATATTTTCTTTGGAAAACTTCCACAATGCCCACGATAAAGTAAACCTATACCCATACTCAGTCATTTTTAAAATACCAGTTTTTTCCCAAGCCTCTATATAGCAATGCTCATCATACGTTTTATAGTCCACTATCCCCATAGAACTAAAAACCTCTTTACTAATAATTTCATTTTCTATATTTCTATCGTTTAAATGTGATTTATACACTTCATCCAAAGAAGAGAGATAGTGGTCAAACAAATATACATATTCAGGCTCAGTAGCAATATTATGCTCTTCTCCATTGAGTGATGTACATATATTTTTACTTTCATAAATAGTCTCATAGGTTATTGTTGCTGATTCCAACGCACCCCTGAACGGCAGTGTCCTAACAAATGCATGTACATGATTAACAGGATTATAATAATAGGCTATATGGTACTTCTGAGCATTTCCAATTATCATACTCTCATGTACCATCATAGTTTGATACTCAAATCCTTTAGATATTAAAAAATCCTCTAAAGGATTAATGATTTCTTGTGTATTCTTGTCTAACTCATTTCTATCCATCACAACAAAATTTGAATATCTGAATTTATAATATAAAAATGTAAAAAATTGTAAAATAGTGAGACCATTCCATAATAGTATTGCTACTATAAGTAATACAGAGAGATTTTCTAAAGTAAACATCGATAACTCTTTTTCAAATAG
>DQTM01000222.1 GCA_015662785.1 Sulfurospirillum arcachonense
ATTTTTACTAAACACCCCTTAAGCACAAGCATAGGTAATCTTTAGAAATCTCTATTGCATAATTTGGGTTTAATGGTTACAAGTGTTGTCGCTGGAAGCGATAAAATGGCTGCACCTTTTGGAGGAGCTGATGACATTGCTTATGCAAAAGATTTATGGAAAAAAATGGAAGCAAAAGGGCTGAATAGTGCTCCAGCAAACTTATATGTTGGTGGTCCTCCTCATGGAAAAGTAAGAGAAGTTATAGAGGGAACAATTGATGGTAAAAGAGTTATAGTAAAGAGAAACTATGGTGGGAAAGGTGTTAGCCTTGCAAGCGTTATGAAAAACAGAGGAATGTACTTAAAAGCTATTACAGTTATGGCAAAAAGAGATAAAGGTTACGACAGCGACAATGCAGATTGGTTTTGGGTAAAGTATAAGCCAAATGGTGAAATTATGATGAACCCAAAAAAGATGGCATTAGCTGGAAGAGTAGCAAAGGGAACTCCTGGTGGTTGTATTGCTTGTCATGCATCAGCATCAGGCAATGATTTGGTTTTCGCACACAACAAAGATGCAAATGCTGAGATAGTTTACGTCAAATAATAGACTCCTAAAAGAGAGATAAAGTACACTATCTCTCTTTTAAATTCCCCACTAAACATTCACTAAACATTAAATAGTTACTATTAGGTAATTTCAGATAAAGGATGACTATGAAAAAAGAAAATAAGCTAAAATTAGCTGGGGCACTTTTAGGTGCAACTCTTATCACTGCAACTGCCGGAGTAGCTGCTGAGACTAAGACAGATATGAGTAAGTCAGAGACAATGATGACTAAAGATAAAGACGCGAAGCTGACGCCTGAAGAGATGGCTAGAAAGAAAAAAGAGATGGCCGCACATGCAAAAGCTGCTGACGCGAAACACGCGACAAGCAAGTGGGGCTAATCTAAAGGTTCAAGTTTTGAACAACATAAAAGGATTAGGACTAGGTCTTAGGAAAGAGTTTTTACAAGAGATTGATGAAGATGGATTTTTGCCCGATTGGTGGGAGATTGCTCCTGAAAATTGGTTTGATATGCCATTTCATCATCGCGAAAAGTTTGAACAGATGATAAGTTTAAGACCAACAGTCGCCCATGGCGTTGCTTTGTCAATTGGCTCAGATGAGCCAGTTGATAAGAAGTTTTTGAAGAAGATGAAAAATTTTCTTGATTATTACAATATAGAACACTATTCAGACCATATAAGTTTTACTTCACTTGAGGGCATACAGACTTATGAACTGCTTCCCATAAACATGACAAAAAAGAGTCTGAATTTTATAAGCGACAAGATAAAAACTGTAGAAGATTTTCTGCAACGTCCACTTATGCTAGAAAATGCCACTTACTACTACCTACCAAAGTCAGATATGAGAGAGGTTGATTTTATAAATGAGTTGATGGAAAAATCGGGTGCAAAACTGCTTCTTGATGTAAATAACATTTATGTCAATGGGAAAAATCATGTTTTTGATCCATACGATTTTTTAAATGAACTCAATTTAGACAAAGCAGCTTATATTCATGTTGCAGGGCACTATTTAAACAAAGAGTTAGGTATGCTCATTGACTCTCACGGAGTGAGAGTTACCAAAGAGGTATGGGAGTTTTTAGACTATACTCTTAAAAAAATTGATATTCCTGTTATGATAGAGAGAGATAACAATATCCCTTCATATAGGGCTATGACAACCGAGTACAAGACTATGCAAAAGGTAGTGCAGAGTGTCTAAAGAACAAAAAGAGTTTTTTTACAGTGTTTTAAAAAATGAACAAAAGGTTTATAGCTCTTTGGTAAAAAAGGTATTTTTTGATGCTTTAAGTAGTGCTTATCCCCTTTTTTATAAAGAGGTAGATAAGAAAAAATTTGAAAAGATAGTTTGCAAGTTTATGCAACATGGGGCAAAAAATATAAAAATGTGGAAAATGCCAAATGAATTTAGGTTATTTATAAAAAAGAAAAAATTATTTCGTGAAATAGCCTATGTAGATGACTTATTGTGGTTTGAGTGGAGCGAAGTGAAGCTTATGATGAAAAACTATAAAACGGGGTTACCTCAAAAGTTTTCTTACAAAAATGAGTACAAGTTAAGCAAAAGTTGCGTTATGAAGAAACTAAAATATAGAGTATTTGAAAAAGGAAGTTTTGAAGAAAAAGGTACGTATTATCTACTTGGATTTTATGATTTTATGGAATACCGAATTGTTTACAAAGAGATTTCATTTCCACTATATATTTTTTTAAAAAAAATGGATAAAACAGGACTCAAAAAGACTAGAAAATCTATATCAGAGATGAGTGACCAGAGCAAAAAAGATGTAAAAAAGTTTTTTAGAGATACATTAAATGAGCTCAATAGTTTACATGTACTAAGTCCAAATTAATCTATTTGTGTATATAATAGTCATATACAAAAGGTGACTAATGAAATTTAATTGCTTAGATATAAAAAACATTGTAGGTTTTGATTGGGATGATGGAAATTTATACAAAAATGAGAAAAAATATAATCTAAAGTGGCAAATTATAGAAGAGGTTTTTTTTAATGAACCTCTGTTTCTAGTGGAAGATACTGAGCATTCAAAAAATGAATGCAGGTGTTTTGCTTTAGGCATCACAGATGAAAAAAACACTCTATTTGTAGTTTTTACTAAAAGAAAAAACAAGATACGAGTTATAAGTGCAAGACTTATGAATAAAAAGGAGAGGATTATATA
>DQTM01000146.1 GCA_015662785.1 Sulfurospirillum arcachonense
ATTCAAGCTTTTACTTCTTAAATAAAGTTAGATGAAAGATTGAGTATCCATTGAATTATACCATCTTGTAGCTCACTTTAGGCGTTACAATTCAAAATAAATATTAAAATTAATCTAAAAGTTTTCAGTAAACTATTACATAACTTATATTATAATCTATAAGAAATAAAATATTAGGATTAAAAATGATTGAATACGGTATCACAACACTACAAACTCAACCATCATTATTTAAACAAATGACAATATCTAAAATTGTAGATAAAAGAAAACATATAGATATTGGGTATTTTATATCTTCAAAATATGAAGATATAATTTCTGATGTAATACAAAAAATAGAATATCAAGAAAAAATAACAAAACTTAAAAAATTAAAACAATATCAAGATTTAGAATTTTTAGAAATTGGAGTTGATGATGGGCTTAAATAGAGGTGATATAGTTGGTATAAACCTAAATCCTAAAAAAGGTGATGAGGTAGGAAAAATAAGACCTTGTATTATCATTTCAAATGATGATGAAAATAAAATCTTGGATACTATTATTGTAATGCCACTATCTACCCAACTAATTGATGATATGTTACCTTATAGATTAAGATTGTCAAAAAGAGGTAAATTAAAAAAAGATTCGGACATACTTATAAACCATATAAAAACTATATCTAAAAAAAGAGCAACTTCAAAAATAGCTAAAATTACAGATGATGAATATAAATTAATTATTAAAAATCTTTGTGAAAATTTTTAATTTGTAGTTTTAAGTCAAATGATAATAAACCATTTATTAACCTAAAAAAAGATATAATGCCAAAAAAATTTAGGAACAATAAATTGAATGAGAGTAAAGATTTTTTACGTACAATAGTTGAAAAAGACTTAAAGTCTGGCAAGTATAAAGAGGTTATCACAAGATTTCCTCCAGAGCCTAATGGCTTTCCACACATTGGACATGCTAAGGCTATATGTATAAACTTTGGAATTGCACGTGACTATGACGGACACTGTAACCTAAGAATGGATGATACCAATCCAACTAAAGAAGACACTAAATATGTTGAAGCCCTTCAAGATGCTGTGCAATGGCTTGGATTTGACAAGGGTAAAAATACATACTTTACTTCTGACTATTTCCCACGTATATACGACTATGCAGTTAAACTCATCAAGATGGGTAAAGCTTACGTTGATAGCCTAAACGAAGAAGAGATACGCGAGTATCGTGGAGGCGTTAAAGAAGCAGGAAAACGTAGCAAATATGCCCAGCGTTCTGTAGAAGAAAACCTAGACCTTTTTGAGAAAATGAAAAATGGTGAATTTAAAGACGGTGAACACGTCCTAAGAGCAAAAATCGATATGAGTGCCGCCAATATGAAAATGCGAGATCCACTTCTGTATCGTATCAGACATGCTCATCACTTTAGAACAGGAAACGATTGGTCTGTTTACCCAATGTATGATTTTGCTCACTGCTTAAGTGACTATATTGAGGGTATAACTCACTCTATCTGTACACTTGAATTTGAAAACAACCGTGCTATCTACGACTGGGTACTTAATACCCTTGAGCTTAAGCTACCTCGCCCTCATCAGTATGAGTTTGCACGTCTAGGCATTAACTACACTGTTATGAGTAAAAGAAAGCTTTTAGAATTGGTTAAAGCGGGACAAGTGAGTGGTTGGGATGACCCTCGTCTTCCTACTATTGCTGGATATAAAAGAAGAGGTTATACACCTGAATCTATTTTGAACTTCTGTGACCAAATTGGTATAGCAAAAGCAAACTCAATGGTTGATGTTTCACAGCTAGAATTTTGTATCAGAGATGATTTAAACAAAAAAGTACCACGTGTTATGTGTGTGCTTGCTCCCTTAAAAGTAACAATAGAAAATTATGATGGCTATGAAGAGATTGATGCTTCATACTACCCACACGATGTGCCTAAAGAGGGCTCAAGAAAGCTACCTTTCTCTCATGAGATTTATATAGAGCGTGATGACTTTATGGAAAATCCTCCAAAGGGTTACTTTCGTCTTACCCATAAACAACCTGTACGACTTAAACACGCATATATCATTACATGTAAAAAAGTAGTTAAAGACGCTAGCGGTAATATAATAGAACTGAAAGTAGAGTATCACCCTGAGTCTAAAAGTGGCTCAGACACTAGTGGTATAAAAGTTAAAAGTGCTATCCAATGGGTGAGTTCTACACACGCTAAAACGGTAGAAGTAAGGCTCTATGATAGATTATTCTCTTGTGAAGCTCCTGAGGGAATAGAAGATATAAATCTAAATTCTTTAAAAATTATCAAAAATGCTCTTATTGAGCCAGCTGTAATAATCTCCAAACCTGATCAGAGATTCCAATTTGAAAGACAAGGGTATTTTTATGCTGACCCCGTTGATTACACTGATGAAAAGCCTGTATTTAATAAAATTGTTGGGTTAAAAGACTCGTGGGGTAAAAAGACAAAGTCTATTAGAAATGAAGCTAAAAAAGTACATGTAACTGGCGAGATTGCACCTATGAGTGAAGCGGAGAAAGTACTTTTTGATAAGTACACTAATGAGCTTGCACTAAATAATGAAATATCTAATATTTTAGCTCGTGATAAACAACTTTCAAATTTCTATAAAGAAGCACTATCTGTGTTCAATAGTCCTGTGAATATAGCTAATATTGTAGCTAATGAAGTGGCTAGAGAGCTAAAGAAAACAAGTAAACTAAAATTTAATACACAACAGATAGCAGAGCTTGTTAAAATGATTGATGATGAGATTATTTCAAATAAAATTTCTAAACAAGTGTTTGAAGAGATGGTAAAATATGGAAAAAATCCAAGCGTAATAGTCGAAGCTAAAGGACTTGTCCAGATAAGTGACCCTAAAAAAATCTTACCTATTATTGATGAAATAATTGCAAAAAATCCAGACAATATAGCTAAGTTTAAAGCAGGAAATAGCAAACTTCTTGGTTTCTTTGTTGGACAAGTATTGAAAACTACAGGTGGCAAAGCCAACCCAAAAGTAGTAAATGAACTTGTGGCTGAAAGGTTAGAAAATGTATAGATTTGCATCCTCTCCCTCGCGAGACATGGACATAAACAGTCTTAGAATTGCCCTATTTAACTATATTTGTGCTAAACAATCAGGTGATATGTTTATAGTGCGTATAGAAGACAGTGACAAAGCAAAAAATATAGAAGGCAAAGACCAAGAGATACTTGATATTCTAGCTATCTTTGGTATCACTTATGATAGTCTTTACTACCAAAGTGAAAACTTTAAGTATCACTTACAATTTGCTTCATTTTTGATGGATAAGAAAAAAGCTTTTGCTTGTTTTTGTACTGAAAATGAGCTTAAAAATGAAAAATATAGTGGAAAATGCTTACATGTAAGCGATGATGAATTACTAAACAACAATCTTCCTTTTACAATCAGAATCAAAAGTGATATAGATAGTTTTGTAATTATGAAACAAGACAAGTACCCAACATACAACTTTGCGTGTGCAACTGACGATATGCTTCAAGGTATAAAACAGATTATTCGTGATAAAGACCATATCTTAAACACTCCAAAGCAAGAGTTGATTAGAAGATCTCTTGGTTATGAAGATAAAATAAACTATACTCATATACCTGCTATTCAAAATATAGATGATAAGAGCAGTGTAAAATGGCTACTTGACCAAGGGTTTATGCCTGAGAGTATCATCAACTACCTTGTTCTTCTTGGTAACGAAGTTCCAACAGAAATCTTTTCTATAGCAGAGGCAATGGAATGGTTTGAGATTGATAAAATCTCAGAAGAACCTGTAAAATTTGATATAAACAAGCTAAAGTTTATCAACCGTGAACAGATAAAACTCATAGAGAATGTAGAACTATCAAAACGCATAGGCTACTCATGTGCTAGTATCGGAAAATTAGCGAAACTCTACACACAAGAGGAAAATACAACGGCTGAGATAAAAAAGAAAATAGATACTATCTTTGCTCCTAAAATTTCAGAAGAGTACAAAGAGAGTTTAGATAAGCTAAAAATAACCGTAAAAGATGCTCCATACTTTGAAGAGTTTGAAGAGTTTAAAAAGTATTTGAGTGAAAAAAGTGAGCTTAAAGGAGAAAACTTTTCCAAAGCACTTAGAATTTTACTAACAGGCGAACAAAGTGGTCCAGACTTAGAAGAAGTTTACCCACTAATCAAAAATTATTTACAGGAGATAACAAAATAATGGTACTTTCAACACTAATAGAAGCAATAGCACAAATACTACACATGGTTTTAAACATATACATCTGGGTTGTAATCATCTCAGCTCTAATCACTTGGGTAAAACCTGATCCATATAACCCTATAGTTCAAATTCTTAGACGCTTAACTGAACCAGTTTATGAGACTATGAGACGCTACTTTCCAACTATGATAAGTGGCATTGATTTAGCTCCTATCATACTCATAATAAGTTTACAATTTATAGACTTGTTCGCTGTTAAACTACTTTTTAGTTTAGCAAATGGGCTTTAAAACACTAGGCAGAGTTTTAATACTCTGCCTTCTTTTTTCATCTACTCTTTTTTCAGGCATTCCGAAAGATTTATCATTTTTTGATGACAAACCACGAGGTCTGTCAAAAGACTTTTATATTTATAGGTATTTAAAAAAACATACAACAACATCTGATGAAGCTTGGAAACTTTTAGAACAGACTAGTCGCATGAGCATGAAGCTCTTTCACGCATATGCTAAAAAACTTGATGAACCTGGTATCAAAAAAGTTTCAAAATGCCTCAAAATGAAATTAAAATCACTTCTAAAAAGTGATGATGAGTGTTTGGCTATAAAATTTTCTCCATATTATGCAACTCTTATAAGTAAAGATGAATTAAAAAAAGTAGAAAAAAGATTAGAAAAATATGATATTTCAAAATCTCTACATGTAATCTACTCAGATAATCCATTTCAAACTATGATAGATGGAGATGAAAAACTATTTTTTGATATTTTTAATAGAGTTGGAAGTAAATATAGAAAAAAGTTTTTAGACCATGAAATAAGTAAAAAAAAGATAAAAGAACTTGAAAAAAGTTGGAAAATAAACTCTACAATTAAGTATGTTATTACAGGGAGAAAACTAGAAAATTTCAATAAATCGCTTATTCACGTTGATAGATTTGCTAAAACTCTTTCACACGAAAGTCTATTTTTCTTAGCTCTTAATGCTCTACAACTACGCTACAACAAACTCTCAATGGCATTTTTTGATGAAGCATATAAAAAAGCTTACTACCGTATGGATAAAGACAAAGTTCTATTTTGGCAGTTTTTAGTTAGCAAAGATGAGAAGTATAAAAACGCTATCAAAGAGAGTTTTGATATGAATATATACACCCTCCTCTCTGGCATTAAAAACGAACGAATCATGATACCAAAAGCGTGGGAACAACATCCAACTTATGATGAAAAAGACCCTTTTGGTTGGACAAAGCTACTGAGCCAAGCTAGAGGAAAAACTTCTAAAGAGCTTGAAGATATTGCTCAAACATATCTTTATGGAAGTACACTTCCTCACTACTCGTACCTTATGGAAAAAGCAAGTGGCTACAAAGACCACTACTTTCCAATTCCTTATACTCAATATCTTACAAAAACTGACAAACAACGTATAGCCCTCATTATGGCTATAGCTCGTCAAGAGAGTCGATTAGTACCTTCAGCACTTTCTCACTCTTATGCTCTTGGAATGATGCAATTTATGCCATTTTTAGCTCGAGCAATAGCAAAAGAACAAAACATAAAAAACTTTGACTTGGACGATATGTTTGATCCAAAAATAGCTCTAAAGTTTGCCAATATACATCTTGATTGGTTGGAGCGTTCTTTATATCACCCTCTTTTTATAGCTTATGCATATAACGGAGGAATTGGTTTTACAAAAAGGCTTCTTAAGTCTAATACTTTTCAAAAAGGTGCTTACGAACCATTTTTGAGTATGGAGTTAGTTCATTATGATGAGAGTAGAAAGTACGGTAAAAAAGTTTTGGCAAACTATGTTACATACATGCAAATTTTAGGGCAACCTGTCTCAATATATGAGCTTTTTGAGGTTTTAACAGAACCTTCAAAAACTGATAAATTTAGAGATTAATCATTCTATTGGAAAATAAAAATCAGTTTTTGTAATTCCATATAAAAGATTATTTACATGATTATGATGCATTTGAAAAGCTGGGATAAATTTTATTTGATACTCTTTGTTATGAAAAAAAGAGTAATAAATTTCATAAAAGAATTTATCTAGCTCTTTAATGGTCTTATAAATATCACATTATTTAATCCAAATTATGCAATAGAGATTTCTAAAGATTACCTATGCTTGTGCTTAAGGGGTGTTTAGTAAAAATTTTAAGCC
>DQTM01000108.1 GCA_015662785.1 Sulfurospirillum arcachonense
TGCTAGGGATTTCACGATGGAGTGAAAGATATAGCTATAAAACAATAGAGAGGTTTTCTCTCGTTCCAAAGCTCCAGCTTTGGAACGTATATTGGAGAAACAATAACAAAATAAAGCTATTGTAACTCCTATATTATGTAACGAAGCTGGAGCTTCGTTACCAGAAAAAGAGATTGAAAAATAATTATTTTTCAATCTCTTTTAATCTTTTTTCCACATCTTCAGGTGCATTATGAAAACGCGTATAACGTGTTGACTCAAAAATCCCCCTACAAACTCCCTCCATCTCTTTGGCTATTTCAGGATACTGCTCTATGAGATTATTATCTTTTTTATCATAAAAGTATTTAAAAAGTTGTTTATCTTTTCCACTGGCTCTCATTCTAAAAATAAACTCTTTTCCTATAAGATTTATTTTAAAATCTTCTTCATGAGTTAAGTAAAAAGCATAATGCTGTTTACTGTCAAAATCTTTAGCCAAGATATCACGTCCTATTCCAGTATTAACATACTGTACTCCTACCATTCCTGCAACTGTTGCCATAATATCTGTTTCAGAAATAGGGTAATCAAACTTTTTATGTTTTATAAGCTCAGGTGCATAAATAATAAGTGGAGTATGCAAAGTATGGGTCAAATAGGTCTGTTCGGCTTCATGCATATGGTCACCTCGTTTTACTAAACCATGGTCTCCTATAAAAATAAATATGGTATTTTTAAAATACTCCTCTTTTTTAGCCAAAGTAATAAGATGTTTTACCGAATGGTCTAAAAACTTCTGTCCATTATAGTCATCTATCTTCCCATCAAAACTATATTTGAGTAAGTCATCTTTATTTAAATCTTTTGAAAATTCAAAGCCAAAGTTTTCATCAGGTATATTATTGGGGGAGTGATTTCCAGCCAATTGTACAAAAGCGAAAAATGGCTTGGTCTGCTTTTTAAGTACCTCATTTACCTCATTGGAGAGATGAACATCAGAAATACCCCAAACATCATTATGTGTAGAGTTTGGATAGTCTTGCTCTTCATAAGTATGTAGTCCATCTACATTGCCCACAACACCACGAACATTACCCCAACTAAGGCTTCCACCTATAAAATAGTGTTTTTCATAATCACTTAAAGCATTTAAAATCATATGCTCTTGCACAGCCATAGGATTCCGTGAACTCGTTCGCATACGTTCCACATCAGGAAGACCTGTCATAGAAGTCCAGACACTTCTTGCTGTTCCTGCGTGTGGAGTGTAGAACCTGCTATAAGTTAAACCACTATCGCTCATCTCTTTTAAAAATGGTGTCGGGTCAAGGGGATTCCCTGAGATACTGCTTCGTGCATAAGAGGTCGACTCACCTAAAATAAAAACTATATTTGGCTTATCAAAAACATATTCACTATCATGTTTTGGCTCTACTACCCTTACCAAAGAGAGATTGTTTTCATCAGGAGTATCTATCTCCAAGTACTTAACCATATGTGGGTAGTAATTTATAGTTGCATTTATATCATATTTAATATCTTTATTTTTTAATGTATTTTTAAAATAGGTCACAGGATTAGAAGCCAAATAGGAGAGAAAACTATTTGAAGAGTAAAAAGCCTCTGACCATCGCCAAGGGTACATTTCAAACTTTCCGTAACCTCCAAAAACATATATGACAAAAAAAAGTGAATAAATAGTTACTTTTTGCTTTTTTGAAGCAAAGTTATCTAGCCCATTATCTATGCTAGTTACTAACTTTTTAATCAACATAAAAAGAAGTACCATAAACAGAGTAAAGCCAATAGCCGTAGGAATCAGAGGATAACCCTCAGCCACCATTTTAAAGGCTTCACCAATATCATAAAAATAACGAATAATACTAGAATCAACCATCTTTTTAAAGAAGTCAAAGTAAGGAAAATCCATAATATAAAGAGCTATAAAAGCCATATTAACTATAAATATATAGCTTATCCAAAAATACTTTCCAAAGGTAGATTTAAAAATACCAATGTACTTAATACCACCCAAAAGGAGTATTGGCAAATTTGCAATCAGAGCCAACTGTAAATCAAAGCGAAATCCCAACCAAAAAGAGAAGAGTACATCCAAGGAGGTATAGTCTGTTCCATAATCTTTAAATGCAACAAAAAATGCCACTCTAAAAAGAGTAAAAAGAACAACTTCCCAAAAAGTTAAAAGAAGTAAAAAACGAATAAGTCTAGGTAGTTTTTGAAACATATCTACTTCTCTAACTTATTAAATGTACTGTTTTCACCAACACTTCGTGCTTGGTAGTTCATTAAAAAATCACCCTTCTCTTTTCCATCAGAGAAAGAACTTCTATACCCAAAACCTTCAACCACTACACGTGTTTTGGCTCTAGCATCTGCATTACTCCACTGTTCATACTCTATTCTATACAAAGCAGAGTACATTTGAGCCCGACCCGTTCCATGATAACAGTGAATAAGTATGGGGTAATTCTCTTCTTTGTCTAAAACTTCAAAAAACTTTGTTAATGTCGCTTTAGTAGGAACTTGTCCTGAAGCTATGTTAACATGTTGGATATTTAAATTATGCTTTTTATTAATTGCATTAATGGCTTTATCTTCTTCATCAATCTGAATCTGTTTGGCAGGGTTAAGTCTATCTTGTACACCTGGGTCTAATAAGTCTACTACTGTTTTAATGTTGTTTTCCAATAAAAAACTCTCTAATCTATCAGGATTTATCAGTGCTGACTTATAGACTTTATCTTTCGAAATCTCTTCAAATCTATAGTTAAAATGAACCTGCCAGACATAGCCTGCTATGGCAAACAGTAACAGTAACCCTAATAACTTAAATATTTTTTTCATTGTAAACCTTCATAATAAAATTCTCTTAGCATGGTATCTAACTTTAGATAAATATTTTATCATTCAAGAGCATAAGGTTTCGCCCCACAGGGGACAGGAGATTAAAGATAATATAATAATCTTTTTCAACCCAATTTCCTTATTTTTTAAATATAAATATTATAATATATCTAATTAAGCTATGTTATATCTTTAATTTTCAACTCTATTTTGATACACTTTCTAAAAAAAACAAAAGGATAATAAATAAAATATATTACACAAACAAAACTAATAATTATGGTCTCAATATTTTTTATAATTTTTGGCAACTACTCATTTTATGCGAATGTTATAAACATATACCCTTTGGTTGGTATTAATCTACTCTATATTGCTTCTTTAACAACGGTATTATTCTTTTTTATTGTATTTTTATTGACCCTATTTAGCTCAAGATACACCATAAAACCTCTACTCATAACGACCTTGATAGTCTCAGCATTTACCAGCTATTTCATGAACAGTTACCATGTGGTTATCGATGCTGATATGATTAGAAACACATTACAAACAGATATGAAAGAGTCATTAGATTTACTAAGCTTTCAGCTTCTTATCACTCTCTTTTTTTTAGGTATTCTTCCTTCATATTTGGTCTATAAAAGTAATATTCATTATAACTCTTTTAAACAAGAGATGATTACAAAAATTAAAGTAATATTTTTATCTCTTCTCATCATCATTATCACTATTATCTCTTTAAGTAAATTTTATACTTCATTTTTTAGAGAACATAAACCACTTAGATACTATACCAATCCAACCTATTGGATCTACTCTGTTGAAAACTATATTAATCAAACATTTAATGCTGAGCCTACCATTGTAAAACCTCTTGGAAGAGATGCTAAAATTATTAGCGTCGAAAATAAACCTCATAAATTAGTTATTATGGTTGTAGGAGAGGCTGTAAGAGCTGATCACTTTTCATTAAATGGGTACGAGAGAGAAACCAACCCACTCATTAAAAAAGAGAATATTATAAACTTTTCTAACCTTTACTCTTGTGGAACCTCAACAGCACACTCAGTCCCTTGTATGTTCTCAAAATTTAATAGAGATGACTATAGCTACAGAAAAGGTATTAGTAATGAAAATATATTGGATATTTTAAATCATACAGATAAAGTATCCATACTATGGAGAGACAACAACTCTGATTCTAAAGGTATGGCACTGCGTGTCCCATACTTTGACTATAAACATTCAGGCACCAATACCATGTGTCAAGAGGGAGAATGTCGAGATGAAGGGTTGCTCGTAGGACTTGATGAGTATATAGCAAAGAACCGAGGAAAAGATATCTTTATTGTACTACACCAAATGGGAAACCATGGACCTGCTTATTATAAAAGATACCCCAAAGAGTTTGAACAGTTCACACCTGTTTGTCAAACCAATCAACTAGAAAACTGTAGCCAAGAGAGCATCAAAAATGCTTATGATAACACCCTTCTCTATACCGATTATTTTTTATCAAAAACCATTGCTTTACTAAAACAGCATCATACATCTCACGATACCACCATGATATATATGAGTGATCATGGGGAGAGCCTAGGAGAAAATGGACTCTACCTTCATGGTCTTCCCTATTTTATGGCTCCTGATGCACAAACACATGTTGCCTCTTTTATCTGGCGTGGAGAAAACCAAAAACAGACCAATATCAACAAAGAGTACTCCCATGACAACCTTTTCCACACACTATTAGGACTATTTCAAGTTCAAACCAAAGTTTATGATAAAAATATGGACATACTTAAGGATATCAAATGAATGGACTCTATACTGATAATGCAAAATCATTAAATGTAGCAAGTCAACTTGCAGAAGGTCTAATAGAGAAAGAGGTAAAGCAAAAAAAATTACCATTAAGCCTCTTGTTAGTACAAAGGCTAATAGACTAGCCTTACAATATAAGTTTTAAATATCAATAAATAGACTCAATTTTATCTAAAATTAGATAAAATCGTCTCCTATTTAACCTTAGGAGTAACAATGTCATTAAAAATAGTAGTTGCCAATCGCTCTATTAAACTACTTGGAGCGTTAGTTAAAACACTAAGTTATCCTTTCCATTTTATTTTTCCAAACAAACGTTTTACCATTCCAAAACAGAGTAACCCTTTACGTCCATCAAAAACAGAAACACTTATTCCAAAAATCATTTGGCAAACGAACTTTACCAATAAAGTAACACTACCTGTCTATGTAAACTACCTCTTCAACCGTTTAATATCTCCTGACTATGAGTACCGTTATGTTAGTACAGAAGATCGTCTAACTTTTTTAGAAGAGCATGCCTCAGATAGAATTTTTCAAGCCTATTCAAAACTAACTGACGGTGCTTCACAAGCAGACCTATGGAGAATGTTTACACTAAATTATTATGGTGGTATCTACATGGATATTGACGCACACACGGTATGGTCATTATCAAAAATAATTAAACCTAAAGATACTGAGGTATTTTTACTCAATAAACAGCACTATACAAACTACTTTATTGCTACACAAAAAAACAACCCTATTATTGCAAAGACGGTTGAGATTATTGTAGAAAATATAGAACAAAAAAAGATTGATTCTGGAGTGTATGATTTAACGGGACCAAGTACTTTAAATATCGCCATAGGAGACCAAGAGGTGAACCATCGATTTTATCGTCTCACTTGTGTGCAAGGGAGTTTTACGAATGAACATTTCCAATACCTTGATAAGCCCAAAGGGAAATGGACACATGCAAAAAATGAAGATTTACTTAAAAAATAATAATAACAGGAGTTAAACAATGAGAAAAAAAATACTAATAACTGGTGGAGCAGGCTTTGTAGGTAGCCACTTATGTAGAAGACTACTTAATGAGGGTAACAATGTCATTTGTTTAGACAACTTTTTCACAGGAGACAAAGAGAACATCCTAGATATGTTACCTAACCCTTACTTTGAACTAATTCGACATGATGTTCAAGAACCTATTTTACTTGAAGTAGATGAAATTTATAACCTAGCTTGTCCTGCTTCTCCTCCATACTACCAGTTTGACCCTGTTGCTACTACCAAAACATCGGTAATGGGTGCTATCAATATGTTGGGTATTGCTAAAAAATGTAAAGCTAAAATCTTACAAGCCAGTACCTCAGAAGTCTATGGAGACCCCGAAGTTCACCCTCAACCAGAAAGCTATAAAGGATCTGTAAGTACCACTGGTATTAGAGCCTGTTACGATGAAGGTAAACGTTGTGCAGAGACCCTTTTCTTTGACTACTACCGACAACATAATGTTAAAATTAAAGTTATAAGAATTTTCAACACCTATGGACCAGCTATGAACCCTAACGATGGAAGAGTAGTAAGTAACTTCATCGTCCAAGCACTCAAAGGTGAAGACATCACCATGTACGGTGACGGAACACAAAGTAGAAGCTTCCAATACATTGATGATTTAATTGAAGGGATGATAAAACTTATGGCAAGTCCTGATAGCTTTACTGGTCCAGTCAACATAGGAAACCCAAATGAGTTTACCATGTTAGAGTTGGCTCAAAAAGTTATTGAACTTACAGGTAGTAACTCTAAAATAATATTCCAACCATTACCACAAGACGACCCTCTACAAAGACAACCCCTTATAGATTTAGCTAAAAAAGAGTTAGACTGGGAACCTACTATTGAGTTAGAAGAGGGGTTGAAGAAGACTATTGCTTATTTTGAGAGTGTAATTTAAAAACGATGAAATCAAATACAGCAATTATATGTCTATCCCCAAATTCAGGTGGTATGGAGATAGACAGTATAAAGTTAGCAAAAAAGTTATCTTCTTATACCAATATAACCATGATTGCAAAAAAAGACCATTTTATTGCTAATGAAAAAAAAACATATGTAGACGTTAATGGAATTAAACTTGAAACTATTAAATTTTCTTCTAACCTAAGTTTTTCTATTATTAAAAATGCTAGAGAAATTATAAAAAAGAATAATATTAAAAATGTTATTTTTTTTGGGGCAAGTGAACTTAAATCACTTTATTTTGCTTTTCTAGGCTTAGATATAAATCTTATAGTTCGTCATGGAACAACCAAGTCTCGACCTAAAAAAGATTGGTTTCATAGACTTATTTACTCTAATGTAAATTATCATGTAAGTATCTGTAAACATCTAAAAAAAAATGTTGAGTATATTATCCCTTTTGGGAAAAAGACTCAAGCCAAACTTATATACTCATCTTTTGATTTTGAAGAACCAAAACAGATTAAACAAGATAAATTAACCCTACTTCATATAGGTAGAATAGCACAAGGAAAAGGACAAATAGATGCTATAAAAGCTTGTGAAGTATTAGTGAAAAATAATATTGATTTTACATTTAATATTGTAGGTGGATTTGAAGATTCTTATAAAAAAGAGTTTATAAAGTTTTATGAACAATGTTCTTATAAAGATAAAATTAACTTGATAGGATTTACAAATAAAGTAGATGTTTTTATTCACAAAACTGATATATTCATATTTCCTAGCTATGGAGAAGGTCTAAGTAATGCTTTTTTAGAAGCCATATCTAACAACTTAGTATGTTTAACGTATCAGAATACTTCATTTCCTGAACTTCAAAAATTGGGACTAGACTTTAGTATGGCAAAGGATAAAGATATAAGTAACTTAAACAACAAACTTCTATCTATAGTCCAAAATCTAGGAATAAACAAAAAGAAATGTAAAAAAAACTATACTCTTTCTAAAGAGTTGTTTTCATTAGAGAATGAAATGAATCTCTATTTAGAGATATTAA
>DQTM01000056.1 GCA_015662785.1 Sulfurospirillum arcachonense
AAAATTTCTTCTTTGCAAATACAGGAATTTTTGAAGTAAATCTTTACGTATAAAGAGTTACTTTATACGTAAAGAAGTTACTTTTTTTATTTAGCCAAATAGGTTAGAAAGAGCATTAGGGTCTTTTAAAGTTTCGCTTGCTTGACCACTACTACCTTCAAGTTCTACTAGTTCTATATCCATACCCACAAGCATAGAGGTTAAACGGATATTGATCCCACTTTTTCCTATAGCTTTTGATTTTTGATCAGCAGGAAGAGTTACTATAGCTTTCCCATTTACTATTTTTACGTTAGATATAATAGCTGGACTTAGCGCTCGTGATATAAAAATTTCAGGTATGCTTGAAAACTCTATGCAGTCTATATTTTCATGGTTAAGCTCACCACTGACTGCATTGATTCTCATACCTTTAGTTCCTACAGTTGCTCCAACGGCATCAATGTTTGGATGAAGTGAAGTAAGAGCTATCTTTGCTCTCTCGCCAGGTATTCTTGCGCTTGAATTGATAATAATCATTTCATCTTTAATCTCTGGAACTTCAAGAGCTAAAAGTGCTTCTAAGAATTTTGGACTTGTTCTTGAAATTTCAACGTAAATTCCATGAACTTTATCTATAAATACTTTTCTAATTACAGCTTTTACAACGTCACCAACTTTAAATATTTCACCTTTGATTCTGTTACGTCTAGGCATTACTGCACGAACTTCATCAAACTCTACATAAGTTGCTTCTTCGTTATCTACTCTTGTGACCGTTCCAAAAATACTATTACCGACCATATTTTTGTATTTATCAAATAGTTGATTTTCTAGTAGTCTTTGAATATGAAATTCTAGTTCTCTGTGAAGTGTTGCAGCTGCTGTTCGTCCTAGGTTGTCTAGTGGAAGTTCATAAGTAAGTTCATCTCCAATTTCGATATCTGGGTCAACTTCTTTTGCTTCACTTACTCCTGTGTACTTATCTTTTTCATCTTCAAGTCTTTCATCATCATCTTTGACAACAAGAATCTTTTGAAAAAGTTTTAGTGTTTTTGTATCAGTATTTATGATACTTTCATAGTCATAATCTTCGCCATATATTTTTTTTGCTGTTTTTGTGAGAGCAAGGCAGACTGTTCTTTTTACATCTTCAATGTCTAGGTCTTTTTCATGTGCTATTGACTCTATAATATCTATAATTTTTTCCATTAAATATCCTTTTTAATTTAGCAATATAAAATTTATGATAGTGATTTTTCAGGGATTGCTTATTTGAAGAGTTGAATTATATCTTAAATTTGCTTTGTGTAAGTTTAATGCAAATTTTATTGAAAAGTGGCTATACTAGTAGATTATAACAACGTAATATTGAGGAATAGTAATGGAACTAAAATTAGCAAGAAATGAAATAAACGCAAAACCAAAAACAATACTTTTAGCAAAAGTAGAAGAGATAATCGCAAAAGAGGGTCACAAAATATTTTATTTTGATAAAGAAAATTCACATAAAGATTTAGTGGCTTTAGTAGAGTATTTTGAAGAGAAAGACTTTAGTGTGTATCTTCGTGAAGTTAAGTATGGTCTTGGTGAAGATGATTACATGTATGAGATTCATATACTGTAATGCATAATGGTTTATGCTCTCAGCAAGGCTGTAGCTGCAGTGAAAGGAATTTATCTTGGGCTTTGCTCGAGATAAAGGAGATAGTTAAGTGAAGCAACTTTATATCGAAACTCTTGGGTGTGCTATGAACACTCGAGATACCGAGCATATAATCGCGGAACTGAGCACTAAAGATAACTATGAACTCTGTACAGATGCTTCGCAAGCTGACTTGATTATGATAAATACTTGTAGCGTTAGAGAAAAACCAGTCAATAAACTGTTCTCTGAAATAGGTGTTTTTAACAAGATTAAAAAAGATGGAGCTAAGATAGGGATTTGTGGTTGCATTGCAAGTCACTTAGGTGCTGAAATTTTTAAACGAGCACCATCAGTTAGTTTTGTTCTTGGTGCGAGAAATGTTTCAAAAGTAGTCAAAGCAGTCAATACTGAAAAATTTGTAGATGTAGATATAGACTACGATGAAAGCACATATGCTTTTAGTGAGTTTAGAGGCTCAGCTCATAAAGCTTTTGTCAATATCTCTATTGGGTGTGACAAGAAGTGTACCTACTGTATCGTTCCTCATACTCGTGGAGACGAGATATCAATCCCTGTTGATCTTATAATAAACGAAGCTAGAAAAGCAGCTCAAAATGGTGCAAAAGAGATATTCTTATTGGGACAAAATGTCAATAACTATGGAAGAAGATTCTCTTCAAAACCAAAACAAAAAGTAGATTTTTCAGATTTGTTAAATATGATAAGTGATATAGAAGAGGTAGAGCGTATTCGTTTTACCTCGCCACATCCACTTCATATGGATGATAAATTTTTACATACTTTTGCCAATAACCCAAAAGTATGTAAGTCTATGCATATGCCTCTTCAAAGTGGTTCAACACATATACTCGAAGAGATGAAACGTGGATATACTAAAGAGTGGTTTTTAAATCGTGCATTGAAACTAAGAGAATTAGTTCCTGATGTATCTATTAGTACAGATATTATCGTGGCTTTTCCTGGTGAAAGTGATGAAGATTTTGAGCATAGTATGGATGTTATGGAAAAGGTTAAATTTGAGCAAATTTTTGCTTTTAAATACTCAGCACGTCCTTTAACAAAAGCAGCAGAATTTACAAACCAAGTAGATAAAGAAGTAGGCTCAGCAAGGCTAAAAAGACTACAAGATAGACAAAATGAGATTTTAGATGAGATTTCCGCTTCAAGAAGAGATGTAGTTTATGAAGTCTACTTTGAAGAGCTTAGAAACAATGGTATGGTAGCAGGAAGAAGTGACAACAATGCACTAGTTCAAGTTGAAGGTGATGAAGAGTTACTTGGCTCTATACAAAAAGTAAAAATTACAAATCCTAAACGGCTCTCACTTTATGGCGAAATTCTTAAGTAAAAAAAGAAAAAGAAAGCTTGAGGCACTCTTGGTGCCTCCTTTGGCTTACTTAATCCTATATTTTATATACTTTACATGTAAAAAAAGATACCATTTTGATAAGAGTAAAGTAAAAGAGACACCAAGCATATTTGTTTTGTGGCATGGTGAGATTGCTATGCTCCCTTTTGCTTATAGAGATTATAGAAAATCTAAAAATATAGATGTAATGGTAAGTCAACATCATGATGGAGAAATAGCAACTAGACTTTTACATCTTTTAGGTGGAGGCTCTATTCGAGGAAGTTCAACAAGAGGTGGAGTTGGTGCACTTAAAGGAGCTTTTAAATCTTTCAAAAATGGAAGAGATATAGGCATAACACCAGATGGTCCAAAAGGTCCACGTTATAGTGTAGCTGATGGGGCTGTCGTGTTAGCACAAAAGAAAAATGTTCCTTTAATTGCTATGAACTGTAAAGCTTCAAAAGCTTGGAGATTGAAGAGTTGGGATAGATTTTCAATCCCAAAGCCATTTTGTACTTTAGACTATTATTATAGTGATCCTTTTTATGTCACTGATGAGAGTTTAGAGTCTGCAAAAGATAAAATCAAAGAGAGGTTAATGAAACATGCTTTCTAAGATAAAATTGATTATATTTACTTATGCTACTTGGTGGAAGTGTCTATTTCTTTAGTTCTAACTCATCTTACCAGAACTCTATTCAAGCTAGAATATATTACTTTTTAGGGAATTATGGGAGCGCTTATGATTTGGCAAAAAAAGCTTATGAACAAGACAGTTACAACAAGATGGCAAATACAGTTATGACACAAAGTAAAATTGCAAAAGAGTATGAAGCATACATACAACAAGGTAATGAATATTTTGTTAGGATTGATGAGATTAGTTCAAAAAAAGATTATACTGAAGCAGATAAAGTAAGAGTAAAAATGATGTGTGAAATCATGATAGATAGCCACGATGGATTATCTCCATCAACTCTTACAGATGAATCACTACTGAAAAGTAGTCTAAAAATGCAAAAAAAGTTTATTCAACTACACGAAGAACTGTTTTAGGAACTTCTTTTGCTTTAATGGTATAATAGTGACAAAATAAATTAAAACGGGTGTATATGGCATTAACTAAAGTTTTTCAGAAGTATCTTTCAAATATTTTTATATCCATAGTACAACAAGGAAATGAGTGGATTATCTACTCAAAAGTTGTAAAAAATGGAGTTTTAAAAGATAA